>JBCCFD010000533.1:0-4922 GCA_039029915.1 Chloroflexota bacterium | reverse complement strand
GCACCACGCCCCCTTGAGCGAATGAAATGGTATCAAAACTCGTTCATTGTGTCAACAAATTGGTGTGCTGAATTTTCCATTCCAGGTATGATGTTTCTTAAGTGTTCCGAAGTTTCTAAGTTTAAAACCTTGTTAGCTAAAAGCTTCGGAACCTTGAGGAAACGAAGAGTGTTGCCATCGTTTTATTCAAAGCGGGAACTTCGTTTCACTTAAACTGTTTGGAGGCCTGTATGGGTACGCTTTTAGTCAAAAACACGGCCGTTACTGTCACTATGGACAACGCCCGCCGAGAAATCGTGAATGGGGGCCTTTACATTAAAGACAACCAAATTTTACAGGCTGCCCCAACCTCTGATTTACCAGAAACGGCCGATACCGTCCTCGACCTAAAAGATCACATCGTCCTCCCCGGTCTCATCAACACCCATCACCACATGTACCAAACGTTAACCCGAGCGCTAGCGATGGAAATGGATCTATTTTCATGGCTCAAAGCCCTTTATCCCATCTGGGGCAATCTCACGAATGAGGCTATTTACACAAGCACCCAAACTGCTTTAAGCGAACTGGTATTGTCAGGATGCACAACCAGTAGTGACCATCTTTATGTTTTTCCTGATGGGTGTCGGTTGGATAGTCAAATTGAAGCAGCAACTGATATTGGGGTGCGTTTTCACGCGGCGCGGGGATCAATGTCGCTGGGAGAGAGCAAAGGTGGGTTACCCCCCGACTCAGTAACGGAAGATGAGGCGTTTATACTCAAAGACAGTCAGCGATTGATCGAGAGTTATCACGACAGTTCCCGTTTCGCTATGATGCGTGTGGTGTTAGCCCCCTGCTCCCCTTTTTCCGTCACACCCGACCTCATGCGCCAGTCAGCAGAATTAGCACGAAGTTATGGTGTGCGACTGCATACCCACCTAGCTGAGACAATTGAGGAAGAGGCCTTTTGCATTGAAACCTTTGGGGCTCGCCCCGTTGACTATATCCAGTCCTTAGGCTGGACTGGAAACGATGTATGGCACGCTCACTGTGTTCATATGAGTCAATCAGAAATTGATTTATTTGGACAAACTAAAACAGGGGTCGCGCACTGCCCCAGTAGCAATATGCTGCTTGCCAGCGGTATCGCACCCGTTGTGGCGTGGCGTGAGGCGAATGTCCCGGTCGGTTTAGGGGTGGATGGCTCCGCGTCGAATGACGGCAATGATCTATTGGGAGAGGTTCGCCAAGCTATGCTTTTACAAAAGGTCGCTCCAGATCGATACCTAAGTGAAGCACCGGGCGGACGCGGTGGCTTTGCCGGCGACGCCAAATCGATGACGGCGCGGCAAGCCTTGGAGATTGCCACACGGGGCGGTGCAGAAGTGCTTGGGCGGGATGATATTGGCCATTTAGCCCCCGGGATGGCGGCTGATTTCATTGCCATCAATCTCAATCAGCTCGCCTATGCGGGTGCCCATGACCCCGTTGCCGCAGTGCTATATTGTCAACCGCGCACGGTTGATTATGCAGTGATTAACGGCCGTATCGTCGTCAATCAAGGCCAAATCACGACCATCGATGTGCCAAACCTGGTCCAAAAGCACATAGATATTGCCAAGCGGATGGTAGATAGCTAGAGCGTGTCTATTAGCAATTCAACATTTCAGCCAGTCAGCATTTCAGTGAGTTAACCTGTCACCTTTTCACCCAGCCACCCGACCACCTCTCCGCCAATCCCCAGCCCCCGATCCCCAATCCTTATCTCCCCAAATCTGTAACCTTTTCCCCCAAACTGGATATTATCTTATAGAGTAACATGATGACGGACACTTTTCGCGAAATATATGATGCCTATGCGCAAGATGTTTACCGGTATGCTTATTGGCTGTGCCAAAATACGGCCGTTGCTGAGGACATTACCTCTGAAACGTTCGCTCGCGCTTGGGCAGGACGCGAAAGGATTCGTACCGAGACAGTACGTGCTTATCTGATCACCATTGCCCGAAATCTATATCTCAAGCAACAGCCAAAGAATACTCTTCTGACAGAGATTGATTATTCAATTGAAAGCTTATTGCCGACACCCGAGAGTGCTGTTGAGAATAAGATGCTTCTTGAAAAAGTAACTGGCTATCTTAATCAGCAATCAGAAATTGATCGCAGTGCCTTTTTACTGCGCACCGTCTACGAGATGCGTTATGCAGAAATTGCGCGTATTTTGAACATTTCGGTGAGCAATGCAAAGGTCAAAATTCATCGCGTGCGGCTCAAAATTGCCCAAGCAATATCAGAAACGGAGGTGGTTTGATATGCAAATTACCGAAAATATTATCCACGATTTATTACCCTTGTATCTAGCCGAGGAGGTTAGCATGGAAACAAAAGCAATGATTGAAGATTATTTAGAAACAGATGTTCAGCTAGCCAAGATGGTTGAAAAAGCAAAGCTTGTCCCCCAAAAAGCGGAAATTATTCAACCAGTGGATATGGACGACGAAATGAAGACGTTCCGCAAAGCACAGCGAAAAATGCTTCAAGAGCATATATTTACCCAATATTACGTCTTTTTAGGTTTAAGCATTTTCTTTACGCTGATTTGGCTACTAGTTGTCTTTTTTGAAGTAAGTCGAATGGGCTTCCCAGCTTTTATGGTAGCCACAATCTGCTGGATTGCCATGGGCAATATTCATGTTCAAATTAGTAATTTAGGAAAGGAATAAAAACATCTTTGTTTGTTAAAAGCTAGCCGAGTATATTGGTTGATGAGGGATTTTGGATTGAAACATTTGCCTAATCTCCAATTAACCAATAAGTAGCGTTTCGTCAACCGTCATTTGATGGATAAAATCGAGTTGAAGGTTGACGAAACCTCAGGTTCTGTTGAATGAGATTCTCATCATTTGATACCTGACAGAACAGTAGGCTAGCTCATGTATATCACCACCAACGGCATAGTTGTCAACGATAAGAACCAAATTTTACTCATCCGTAGAAATGACAGCCGCACGGTTGCACCTCCGGGCGGGGGGATGGATTTAGGGGAATTGCCGCCAGAAGGTGCGGCCCGCGAGGTTTTTGAAGAAACCGGCATTACTGTCAAAACCCAAAAGTTAGCGGCCGTTTACTATTGGCCCAATGAACCATATCCTTTTTTAACCTTCTCTTTTCTCTGTGAACCGCTCCACGGTGAGCTCCGTACCTCTAATGAATCCCCTCAGGTTGGCTACTACAATATCCAGCGGCTCCCTTTATTGCTCCTCCCTTTCCACCGGCATCGTGTCAAAACAGGTTTAAAGCAGCGCCACACGGCCGTTCCCTATTGGGGCGTTCAGCATATGACCTTCTATGAGGATTTAGGTAAACGGTTTTTGGGTTCCGTCGTCTATCCTTACTGGCGCTGGCAGGCCCGGCGGCGCAATATCGACATGACCAACTACGGGTTTGTCAAATGGAAAACAGGTGCATTTTGCATTATTCAAAACAAAGACGGTGCCGTCCTGTGGGTCAAACGAACCGATTATGACGCTTGGAACTTACCTGGCGGAGGAGGGTTAGAAATGGAGCCCCCGTGGGAAACGGCCGTTCGTGAAACCCAAGAAGAAACTGGCCAGTCCGTCAATCTCACGAACCTAGCAGGTATTTACCTCTATCGTGATAAAAATCACGCCATATTTGTATTTACTGCAGAAATTCAATCAGGTAGTCTAACGACCGGCCCCGAAGCGGCTGACTTTGCGTATCTCAAGCCCAATGAGGAGTTCCCAAACTGTATCCCTCAACATCTCGAGCGAGTCGCTGACGCCATTAAGACACCAAATGAAACCACTTTCCGTTTCCAATCAAGTTTGGTAAAACTAGCAGGCAAGAAGAGAGAAGATAGGAGAGAGAAGAGAAGTTAGAGCTGGAGTCTAGAGGGCATTTGATGAGCCTTTCTTGCCAGGCACCGTAGGCTTTTGCTGAGGTGCTGAAACGCTGAAGTGCTGAGGTGCTGAAATGCTGAAATGCTGACTAGCTTATTACCAACAGCTCACAGCCCATAACTCAACAACGGAGACTCATGTACGGCATCGGAACAAGTGGTGTTTTAGTCAATCAATTTAACCAAGTTTTGCTTATTCAGCGTGACGATACGCGCACGTGGGCGCCACCAGGTGGATCATTAGACCCAAATGAACTCCCCACGGACGGAGTGGCGCGCGAAGTCAAAGAAGAAACGGGGATTTTGGTGATGCCCGTGCGCTTAACGGCCGTTCATTACATCCCCTTCAAACCCCGTCCACTTATCGGCTTTACCTTTCGATGCATCCAGCGCGGCGGCGAACTTACTACTTCGGAAGAATCTCCACAAGTTGGCTACTTTAAACCTGATGAGTTTCCAAAAGCCATGGCAGATTTTCACCAAAAAAGACTGAGTCACACCCTAGCTCACCAATCCCCCCAAGCTGATTGGTATACGCATCCTTTAAGCTGGCAAAATCGAATCACGCGTTTTCTACTCATGCGGGTTGTCTATCCATTAAAAGATTGGCAGCGAAAACGACAAGGACGCCCATTATATGTGGCACCACCAGCCTGGGAAACCTCTGCTTTTACAGTCATTCAAAATGAACAGGGTCATGTCTTATGGGTTAAAAGAACCGATCAAGATGTCTGGAATCTACCCGGTGGGCGAGCTGAAAATAATGAATCACCTTGGGAAACGGCCGTTCGTGAAACCCAAGAAGAAACGGGCCTAATGGTTGAGTTAACCAACCTTGCCGGGGTCTACATCTACCCCTCTGATCCCCCCCATATGGCATTTGTTTTTAAAGCCACTGTTCAATCCGGCACCCTCACCCAAAGCCAAGAATCCTCTGCCTTTGAGTTTATACAAAACGGTGCCGAACCGCTTAACAGCGTGGCCCAACATATTGAACGCGTCCAAGATGCCCTCTCAG
>JBCCFD010000532.1:0-4945 GCA_039029915.1 Chloroflexota bacterium | reverse complement strand
CGTTCCACGAGATCAAACAGCATGGAATAATCTTTTCGCCATTGTTTTATCAATTGGTCCCGTTTTGCTTTTGATTTGGATATTCACACGTGGGTTCCGACAAATGCAAGGTGGGGGTGGTAACAGCATTTTTGGATTCGGCCGTAGTCGCGCCAAAAATCTGAATGATGCTGACCGGCCAACCGTGACCTTTGATGACGTTGCCGGTGTAGACGAAGCTAAACTTGAATTGGCTGAAGTTGTTCAATTCCTTCGTGAACCTGAAAAATTTGTACAAGTTGGCGCACGCATTCCTAAAGGTGTCCTCATGGTAGGCCCTCCAGGGACTGGTAAGACTCTATTAGCTCGTGCTGTTGCTGGTGAAGCTGGGGTGCCTTTCTTCCACATTTCTGGTTCAGAGTTTGTAGAAATGTTTGTCGGTGTCGGTGCTAGCCGTGTTCGTGACCTATTTGATAAAGCGAAACAAGCTGCTCCCTCAATTGTTTTCGTTGACGAAATTGATGCAGTTGGCCGTCAGCGTGGTGCTGGTTTGGGCGGTGGTCACGATGAACGTGAACAAACGCTTAACCAAATTCTTGTAGAGATGGATGGGTTTGATAATGACACAAACGTTATCGTGATGGCAGCCACAAACCGGGCTGACATTTTGGACCCAGCGCTTCTTCGTCCAGGCCGTTTTGACCGAAAAGTATTTGTTGATTTACCAGACATTAGCGGCCGTGAAAAGATTTTGTCTGTTCACGCTCGCGGTAAGCCAATCAGCAAAAATGTGGATTTGAAAGATTTCGCCCGCTTAACGGCCGGTTTTTCTGGTGCTGACCTTGAAAACCTTCTCAACGAAGCGGCTATTTTTGCGGCCCGTCGTGACTCAAAAGTTATTGGCCTTGTTGATTTCCAAGATGCCTTTGACCGAATTGCAATTGGCCCAGAAAAGAAAAGCCGCGCCATGAGTCAAGAAGATAAGGAAACGATTGCCTACCATGAAGCTGGTCACGCGGTTGTTAGCTTTTTCTTGCAGAACACGGACCCTGTGCAAAAAATTACGATTGTGCCTCGTGGTCGAGCAGGTGGGTACGTAATGCCCTTGCCTGAAGATCGAATGGTTTATAGCCGTGAGTACATTGAAGATAGCATTTGCTGGGGTCTCGGTGGCCGAGCAGCAGAGGAAGTTTTCTTTGGTCGCATCACCACGGGAGCATCGAGTGACCTCCAACAATCAACTCGTCGCGCACGAGCAATGGTGACTCAATATGGGATGTCTAACCGTTTAGGTTTGCCCATATATGGTGATGAAGGTGCTAGTCCATTTGTTGGTCGCGATTACGGTATGGGTCGCAATGATTATAGTGATGATGCGGCTAAAATGATTGATGAAGAGGTTCGTCGAATCTTAGACGAACAATATGATCGCGCTCTAGACATTATCAACCAGAATAGAGATAGAATGGAAGCTCTAGTTGAACGGTTGAAAGAAATCGAGACAATGGATCGGGAAGAGTTTGAATCTTTGATGAATCAATCCCCAATGGATTCTCTAAACGGTACCGAGGAAATTGTTGCCTAGTGCATAACAGGTTATTATATAAACAATCCGGAAAGCCGCTGACTGTTTCGCTCAACCAAACCTGATGCGGACTTTCGGAGCGAAATACTAGGTGTTATCTTTTTCGTCAGAAAAACCGTTTAACTTTAATTTTGATAGTACTAAAGTCCTTCTATTGAATAATAGGAGGACTTTTTAATTTATCTAATTCTGAAATCGTGCATCAGCTCTGGTTGTTGTTTTAAACGTAGCCGATTATCTAATCAAAGTATCATTGGGCGATAGCGCAATATCAGTAATACCTGAGAAATCTCTCCTAGTTGTAAACTAATTAAGTGACAGCAAGGGTAATAAGAGGGAAAATTCGATAAAATAATGACTTTATGTAGAATTACGTTAGCTTTTATCTTGTTTTTCACACGAGGGTTCAGGAATTTCACGTCGCATTTATCAATGTTTATGAATTAGATCATTATTATGTACGAGGTTGGAAAACTTTCCACTTGAAGTATGTATAGGTGATATATGGATGCATTTTCAGAGGGTACGTTTCATGTAAACGGCCAAGAGATTCATTACGTCGAGGCGGGCCAACGAGGTCGCCAAATTGCGTTAATGATACACGGATGGTCGAGCTCATGGTATGCGATGTCCCCGCTTTTAGGACTACTCGCACAACGTTTCCACGCAATAGCAATTGATTTACCGGGGTATGGTCAAACGCCTCGTTTTGAAGATGGTGTGACCATCCCTAAATATGCGGAGCTTCTTGCTGATCTAATTGAACAGATTAGCGATCGTCCGGTTGTCTTAGTGGGACACTCAATGGGTGGTATGACAAGCATTACGCTTGCTCAAAAACACCCTGTTTTGGTTGAGCGAATGGTTCTGCTAAGCCCAACAATCAGCGGCAAATTGTCAACGACCATCAATATTTTAATCTCCCCCATTACTGCCTTAGAGCGATTCGGTTTAGGTAGTCTAATTGTTTCGGCCGTCGAAAGTTTATTTGTTGGCCTGACTGACAGGCTGATGAAGCCAGTGTCTTTCGCGGAAAGATCTGATCTAACTGAAGCACACTACGAACGTTTGCGGCAAGATGCTCGTCGTCCAGGTCAGGGCCGCGTGCGGGCTGAATGTTTTTCAGCCATGCTGGAAAACGATTTGAGAGGCTCTCTGGCTTCGATTCAGCCGCCTGCCCTTGTCATTTGGGGGGCTGAAGACAATACGGTGCCTCTACGAGATGCAGGTGTTGTTGCAGATGAGTGGTCGAATGCAGACTTGAGAATTTTGCCCAAAGCTGGGCATTGGCCTCATTTTGAAATGGAGGGCCAAACCCGTCGTTTGGTGGCCGCTTATTTGGGCTTACCGTTAACTAGCTCTGATGTAAATACACCGGTTGGAGATGAAGCACTCGATCAAATTACCCAAATTGCTCAGTTTGTGGCTCATTCTGATTTAGGTGACAATCTGAATGAAGCGCAACGCATTCGATTAGCGGCTCAAATGCAGCAGCGAATCTATGAAGAAGGGGAAATCATTGCCCAAGCAAAAGAGATTAGCCAAGAGCTTTTCTTAATTCAGGAAGGGTTTGTAGAGGTTTGGAAAGATCCTGATAATGTTGATCCCAGTCAGCAGAATGAAGACAATGTTCAACACGTGGCTAATTTACGCGAAGGTCAAATTACGGGTGAATTAGCAATGCTAGATGAAGGCGAACGAAGCGCTGACCTAGTGGCTGGCCGAGGTGGTGTCAAGTTGCTTGTTTTGAGTCGCGAAAGATTGATGACAATTAACGAAGATGATGCCGTTTTAGGCAGTCGTGTGCTTTGGAATATTTCTCGGGCACTCTCAAGAAGAGTTCGTTTTGTTCTGTGGCAGTTGAATCGGGCTGAGGAACGGAAAAAAGCTGAGCTTACCCCTTAGTGAGCTTCCGTAAATTATTTACGGAAATGATGGCTACTCTTCTAGTGACCTAAGCCTTTTAAAAAGGGAACTTATTTTTAGACGTTTGCTTAGTTTGTATTTATCTTTAAACAATTTATAAACGCTAAGGATTATTGAATTTTGATCCCTGGCGTTTTTTATTTGCGACCGTTGGCTAGTTTATTCGCCTCGGGTAATTTTCTGAGGGACTGCATTGCCCAAATTCCAACTACTGGCCCAATTGCCAATAAGGTAAAGGCAAACTGCCATCCGATAAATTCTACCAGCGGTGGAATAAGCCGGATGGTGAATAATGTGAGTAAAAAACCTAGGCTTGTTTGTAAAGTTAAGGCGGTGCCGATGAATTGTTTAGGTGAGAGTTCGCTTACAGCAGCTGAAAACTGAGCCGAGTCGGCGACGATTGCAAACCCCCAGACCAGAGCCAAAATCGTTAAGAGAATAGGATTTCCACCAAATAGGAAGCCAATCAAGACCGCACAGGAACCGCTTGTAATGAGGGAGATGGTGGTGATTTGTGTACGGCCGTATTTATCGGCCAAAACCCCAGCCACATAACTGCCAACTCCACCCACGGCTAAGACGCCAAAGGCAACCAAGCTGGCCCATCTCGTTGAGACATTTTGTAATCGAAAACTTTCGGCAAGGAAAATTGATATCCAGGCCCACATTGCATATAACTCCCACATATGTCCCAAATACCCTAAATTGGCCAAAACAACGGGTCGCTCACTGAGGAGTTTCCCAATTTGCTTCCAGTCAAATGGAGGAGAGGCTGTTTTGTATGGCCCTTCTTGAATAAAAAATATACCAATGAAGCTACCAATAATGGCTAATGAAGCGGCTAAGTACAAAACCTGCTGCCAATTTGCGCTAGTACCAAATAATGTGAGTAGGTGGGGAAGGCCGGAACCGATTGTCAAGGCACCTACAAGAAGGCCAATACCTAAACCGCGGTCTTTTTTTGTCCAAGTTGCCATAAGCTTCATGCCAACGGGATACACACCTGCCAGAAGCATTCCCGTTAAAAACCTAAGGAGTAGGGCAATTGCTAGACCATTTGCTATAAGGGGGATAAGTCCCGTCATAACACCAGCCAAAAAAGTTGATACTGCGAAAAAATATTTAGCAGAGATGCGATCTGCCAAGTTTAGTAAGGATGAAATGAACGCGCCCACCACAAAGCCGATTTGTACCGACATGGTTAACCACGCTTGCCCGCTGGCTGTTAAATCCCAAATTTCAGTTAAGGTAGGCACAATTGCCGAAGCAGAGAACCAGACAGCCATCCCTAATAACTCAGCGATGGACAAAAGCCATAAAGTTTGCCACTTTTTCTCCAAATTGATTTCATTTAAGGCAGTTGTTGACATAAAAACTCTTCCCTCTCAAATGTGAAGCAGCCCGTCTAAATGATTATTTGGGAATGAACGGAAATATACAGTTGGAGAGATTACT
>JBCCFD010000531.1:0-4952 GCA_039029915.1 Chloroflexota bacterium | reverse complement strand
GAAGCTCTCAACGGCCGTTAATTCCCCCTGTTCAATCGTTAGACGCTGGTCAGAAACGGCCGTTTTGACATCAACATAGCCAACTACCAACCCCATAATCACATCCGGAATGCTTCTCAACACGATGGTGGCAGGCTTTGGAGATAAGCCAAAGCCGACACCGCCCCGCTTTCCATCCTCAATTACACAATAAAAAGCATCGTTTGGAATGAAAATCTGTACAGCCTCGGATATTGAAGGATTGTTCGCTGTGAAGAACTTATTCATGGCTCCCATTGTGGATGAGGCGGGGACAAAATGGCCTTCAATAGGCGGATACTGCAGATGCTGAACCCCAAAGTCGGTCAGGGTTGTAATGATTGGCAGAAGCGCCTGTTGGCCAACGGCCGTAAATTCATAAACCGTCGTCGCGGCCGGTGGTGGGAGTTTGGTTTGCTGAATAAGTCCGGCTGCTTCAAGCTCTTTGAGCCGCTTAGCCAACAAGTTTGTACCCATATTAGGCACCCCACGAAGAATATCTGAGTATCGTCGACTGCCGAACAGCAGCTCACGCAAAACAAGCAGCGTCCAGCGATCGCCAAGAATATCGAGGGCCACTGATAGTGCACAAACCTGCTCATACTGTCGTTTACTCATTGAGAGAAGTATAGCAATAGATAGTAAACAATCAATAAGATAAGATTTAATAATTTGTTTACTTGCTTTAAAAATGTATAGCTATTGCAATAAAAACAAATGTTCTGAAATTGGGGACATAGAAAGTGTACAGGTAAGGTGACAAGTGATTTTTGAAAAAGATGATTTGATATTACATTATGAAATTCGAGGTGAAGGGCAGCCGATTTTGATGTTACACGGTATGCCTGCCGATCGTCGGTCCATGATTGGTGCGTTTGAGCCTATTTTCAAAAGACAGAATCAGAGAACTAAACCGCAAGATCGAGAGCTTGAGTTGGCCTCAACCTTTCAGCGTGTCTATGTCGATCTACCGGGAATGGGCAATACGGCGGGTGGTGGCTGGATAAAAAGTAATGATAATGTTGTGGCCGTCATGTGCGAATTTGTAGAGACGGTATTTGGTAAACGGCCGTTTTTATTAGCCGGATTTTCTTACGGTGGCTATATTGCACGAGGCATTTTGTACTATTTTCAAGCCCAAGTGGATGGAATGATTTTGATGGCTCCCGTCGTTCAGGGGCACCGAGCCGACCGAACCTTACCTCCGCCAAGAACAATTGTATCAAACCCATCAGGCATTAAGCAGTTTCCCGAGCCATTTCGAGAGCTGATTGATACGATTTTAGTCGTTCAAGAAGATGACATCTTAGCGCGGCAGTATGAGGTGCTTCATGGTATTCAAGTGGCAGACCATCAAAAGGTCGCGGAAATTTCAGAAAACTACTCCTTTTCTTTTGAAGTAGATAATTTGCTAACCCCATTTGAAAAACCGGTTCTTATTGTCATGGGGCGTCATGATCACATCACTGGCTACGCCGATCCATATCTTTTGGTTGAGCAGTACCCCCGCTCAACCTATGTTGTGTTTGATCGAGCGGGGCACGGGGTGCATATTGAGCAGTCGGCTCTGTTTACCTCGCTTGTTTTGGAATGGCTAAATCGCGTTAAAGAAGCAAAAACTTTGTAATTTTGGCTCGTGTGAACTTTGGTTTGCAAACGGCCGTTTAATCAACCTGCCTAGGCTTGGTATCAATCAGAGGCTTACCAAACCGGCAAACAGGTTCGGGAAAAAGTTGAAATGGTTGTTTCCCTAATCGCTTAGGTGCTCTCACCGCATCCTGCATCCAATAATTGAAGGAAATACCACGCCCGTCGCGTGGTATTTCTGTTTTTAAGGCGAGGTTGTATTCATGCCTTTTTAATCTATAGTACTGGGATAAGGGTGAAGAAAGCGTAAATATTTTACAACCCAAACAAAAAACATTTGCTAATATGTCTTCCGAGCATATAAGTGTGATGGTAATAGGTGAACAGAAACCAAGAGTTTGATACAAGACGGTTGATGTTCTGTTCCCTGAGGAAACGGATCATTTTTGCATAAATTGAGTTAAAGTGACTTTTTTCCGTTTTCCTAGTTATCTCAAAGGAAGCAATATGAAGAAGCAAATCGCTGTATTTTCGACATTAATTTTTGTTGTGTTGTTTGGCATCATTGCCGTTGTAAATTCTGGGGGGACGGGTGAATACTTTGCCTTTCTCCCGATTGTAATTGGTGGTGAAGGTGATCCGCAAGATCCACCTGTTGATCCCCCTGATCCCGGTGAAGAGGTAACTGAAATGGTCATCTTTACTCTGGATAGAGAAGTGACCCAAAATGATCGTGGTTTTCCAAAAGATGAACCGCCTCAAGAAAATGGAAACTGGGAGACACCCGTTAATTTTGCCGAAGGTACGCTCTATATTCGCAATGAAGTCGTGAGTCAACCTGTACCTCAACAGGATATGAGACTTCAATTTTGCTTTTGGCAGGAAAAAAATGGTAACCGGTTTGGTTTAGAAACCTGTATGAAAACACAAGGGGTGCCTGGGAATGCCGGAACCGTTGTATGCTGGGATCAAACAATTGAAAAAATGTGGAAAAAGGATAATAAGCCGCTGGAGTGGGATCGCGAACGCTTTCGTGTAGCTGTACCAATAAAGAACGGGGCTGGACTCGCCGTCAGCAACTTTAATGGTTGGGAATGGAATGGGGAAGACCCACAAGAATGGTACCCTCTTCATCTGAAGACAACTGTCATTATTGTGGCTAAAGATGCAGAATTTTCTGGTTGGGAGAACTATGGGGGCGGTTGTTCTTAAAGCAATGAACTGAGATTATCTAATTGACAGGCTGAGTGTCATGATTTTTTTCGTGATACTCAGCCTTTTTTATTACCCTAAAGGGATTGAATACCCCGCTACTTGTGGCGAGAAAAATTCCTCTTAGCCTTTGATATCCGCCCGTTTGCGGCGGGCTAGTTCATTTATGAAGCGCGTAAACATCAAAAATCAGAATGTTTTTGTGACGCGGTATTTTGAATTTTGATTGCAGCTGTTACAGTGGTAAGTTATCTCATAATCAAGTTGAAGCCGCACATCACCGCCCGCCATTGTTCCACCACCAGAAGACTCAACGGTACGTGAACCTTTTGTGTCCCGGTTTATTTCAACCATATCCATCGATTCACAATTTAAACATTTGTGGGCGCTTTGCCCTTTGCCTTTGATTTCGCGAAAATAGTATTGAACACCAGCCATAATAATGACTGCCGCAATGGCTGCGATTAATAGTAATGGACCCATACTCGTTCCTTAAGTAATTTTCAGAAAGTACCTTGAATTCCTGAGCACAAAATGAAAATCAGTTACGGGAGAACAAAAATTTATGCGAAGCTGTTTTATTTCAAGATACCTTTTGTTCTCCAGATATGTGATTGACAGAAAGTATTCTAAAAAAGATGCACTGCAAATCCTGTCAATCACCGAGTAAATCACAGCAATTGGAGCTGATTTAATTTTTAAAACTTTCTGTGATTTACATAGCACCTTACTAAAGCTATGATCAGGACTTGCGCACCCTGAGCCTGTCGAAGGGTTAAGAAAGTCACTTCGACAGGCTCAGTGACCGCTATTTGGGCAAGTCCTAATGATAAAGAATTTCTATTTAGCAAAGTATTAGCACAAAAACGCTCTTGAGAAAAGGTGACTTTTGCAATTGTCATTTGCCGTTTATACGATTTTTGACCCGAGGAGGGATTTTTTATGAGTCGAAGGTTTATGCTGCATGCCCCCCAAGATTTACGATTAGAATCATTTACGCTGCCGCCAATCGGCCCAAACGAGGTTCATTTACGCAGTCGCCTAGGTGCAATTAGCACCGGCACCGAAAGCGCATGGTATTTTGGCACTGATCCCCAATTGGACCCCAACTACAAAAATATACGATTCCCGCATCCAACTTTTCCGCGATTTTTAGGGTATGAAAAGGTAGCTGAAGTGGTTGCCCTCGGCGCTGCCGTGACAAACCTAAAGGTGGGGCAGCGGGTGATTGCGAATTATGGGCATGCGGATGAATACATTTGGCCAGCTAAAAAGGTGGCTCCGATTCCAGACGCGATTTCAGATGAAGAGGCTATCTTTGCCACATTGATGAACGTGGCGTCTCATGGCGTGCGCCGCTCAAAGATGCAGTTGGGAGACACCGTGTTGATCACTGGTCAGGGCATTGTGGGGTTGGCTACTTTGATTTGTGCCCGTTTGGCAGGTGCTGGTCGCATTATTGTGACAGACCGGTACGATTATCGGTTACAGCTAGCCAGCCAGTTTGGGGCAGATGTGTTGATCAATGCGTCAACAACGGCCGTTTCCGAAGCCATTGTGACCCAGTTTGGACCAAGCTGTATTGATGTGGTGCTTGAATGTTCCTCTTCTTATTCAGCGCTG
This sequence comes from Chloroflexota bacterium, assembly GCA_039029915.1. Lineage (GTDB taxonomy): Bacteria > Chloroflexota > Anaerolineae > Promineifilales > Promineifilaceae > QQUD01. The sequence continues at coordinate 512 of JBCCFD010000531.1, read as the reverse complement.
GTTGACGGGATGGCCGTCACCAAGCGGAATGGCAAAGTGTGTGTCGTGGCGCAGTTAAAAGGTGACTATCCCAAGCATCCGGTTTTGGGTGTAGATTTTCACCTGGGTGAATTAGAAATGATTTCTGCGGATGGTAGCTGGGCGCTAGAACCATTTGCCCGATGGTTTTTTGGGGCGATTGAGCGAGGGGCAATTCAAAATTTACCATCACTTATTTCCCAGCGAGTACCCTTTGCTGAATTGGATAGCGGCTTTCAACTATTGGCTAAGCAGCCTGAGACAGTTGTCAAAGTGGTTGTCTCTTTTGCCTAGCAGTGCACAATGTGCAAGTTGGAAAATGGTTGTGGTTTTCCATTGTGTAGGCTGCTTATTTTGTTGCTGGATAGCGGCGCACGTAGAGCCAAAAAATGAGCGTGCCGAGAGCTAGCAAAACGGCGCCGCTTAGAAAGAGCGTCGTGTATCCCCTAGAGGTAATAATGTAGCCACCTAAGAGGGCCATGCTAGCAAACCCT
>JBCCFD010000530.1:0-4966 GCA_039029915.1 Chloroflexota bacterium | reverse complement strand
TTGCCAAAGAAGACCTTTTCTACCGCAGCGGACATCTTCCATACTACAAAGAAGATATGTATCCACCCATGGAAGATGATGGGGGCAACTACTATCTCAAACCGATGAACTGTCCCTTTCATCACAAAATATACAGCAACAAACCGCGTAGCTATCGTGATTTACCACTGCGCTTAACGGAATACGGCATGGTCTATCGATATGAGCAAAGCGGGTCCTTATTTGGTCTGTTGCGCGTTCGTGGGGCTGAACAAAACGATGCCCATATTTACTGTAGCGAAGACCAGCTCGAGGCCGAGTTTATGGCCGTCATTGAGCTTTACAAGCATTATTTCGAGCTGTTTGGGGTTGAGAAATATCAGATGCGCCTCAGCAAACATGCCAAAGCAGGGCTCGGTAGAAAATATGTCGATAACGAACGGATGTGGCTCAAAATGGAACAAATTATCCGTCAAATTATGCTTGATCATAACGTGCCCTTTGTCGAAGCTGAAGATGAAGCTGCCTTTTACGGGCCTAAAATTGATGTTCAAATTTGGAGCGCAATTGGGCGTGAGTTTTCGCTAGCCACGAATCAAATTGACTTTGTTGTGCCCGAGCGATTTGACCTCAAATTTATCAATGCTCAAGGGGAAAGCGAGACGCCGCTTTGTATTCACCGGGCGCCGCTGGGCAGTCATGAACGGTTTATTGGCTTCTTGATTGAGCATTATGCTGGCGTTTTTCCCGTTTGGCTCGCACCAGAGCAGGTGCATGTAATTCCCATCACGGATGCCCATCATGCCTATGCTGAGCAGATCGCTCAACAGTTAAAAGATGTAGGCGTACGGGCACACGCCAAGCTGAGCGATGATCGTATGAACGCCAAAATTCGCCAGGGCCAACAGATGAAAGTGCCCTATATGCTTGTTATTGGGGATCAAGAGGTTGAAAATCATTCGATATCGGTTCGGCAACGGGACGGCATGAAACAGTCAGGGGTTTCTCTATCTGAGTTTCGTGCAAAAATCCAAAACCGCATTTCGGAGCGGGCAAAGGTGTTATAATTTATGAATCCACCACAGATATAAATCTGGTAGGAAGTGTCGTTTATGAACGACACTTCCTACCAGAAGATAACTTCGAGGAGAAACAAGATGATCATTACCGAAAAATCAAAAGGATTTAAATTATCCCTCTTCGCTATTTTGTACTTTGTACAGGGAATTATTTCGGCATTTACGACCACGTTTGCCAAACCTTATTTGGACAGCTTTGGGGTTGATCCAGATTTAATCGGGTTGATGACATCTATTTTGCTCTTGCCATTCATTCTTAAGGTGTTTTACGGCATGATTAGTGACCGGATTAACCTATTTGGCATGGGGCATCGACTGCCTTATATCTGGGTGTCTTTGATTATTTCGGCATTGGCCCTTTTAGCAGCCGGCTTTATTCGACCTGACCTTAACTTTTGGGGATTTGCGGGGATGATTATTTTGGCCTCATTTGCTATCTCCCTTTATGACACCACAACAGATGCTTTGGCGGTTGATATTACACCCGTTGAAGAACAAGGATTGGTACAGAGCGTCATGACCAGTGGTCGAGCAGTTGGGATTGTGATTATGGCTGTGGCGATTGGTTGGATTGCTCAGCTTTTTGGCTGGCTACCTGTTTATATCATCATGTCAATATCGCTATTGATTCCTATGGTTTGGATTTTTCAAATTCGTGAACCCGCAAAAGGGTCCGCACAAGAATCGTTTGACTGGAGCGCTTTTCAAGCGCTAATTAAGCCATCCTATCTCATTTTTGCCCTGTATAGCATCATCGTTTGGTTTGCTTATCAAGGGGCAGATGGCTTAGTTACTTTTTATATGAGCAAGGAATTAGGCGCGACGGAATCTCAATTAGGGTATTATGGTTCGATTCGTGGCGCAGGGATGATTGGCGGGGCCTTTTTAACCACCTTCTTGATTGGCAAAATCGGGCGTCGGGCCACGACATTTCTTATTTTAGGTCTTGTCACCACTGGGGCCTTTATTTTTAGTCGAGCAGGTTCGGTGGGATTCCTCCTGGGCTTCGCGGCCATTTGGGGTGGCATTGCCGGCTTAACTTGGACGATTCATACGGTGCTGTCAATGACACGCGCAGATCCTCGTATTGCAGGCTCGATGTTTGCCATTAGTATGGCTTTTGCCAATATTGGCTGGGCGCTTGGAGATGGCGTTTCAACGAGTTTGACCGATAATATTGGTTTTTCAAACGTGTTTTTAATGCTGTCGGGCATCAATTTGCTGGCGCTGCCTGTGATCTGGTTTATGTTCAAAATGGCCCCACAACATGAATTGGCGCTAGAAGAAGGCGATCCAACCACTGTAACTGCAGCATAGTTAGATGCTATCGCGTTTTGTTGAGTAAATCACAAAAAGAAATTTGGGCAGTAGCTTTCCATTCCCTCAGGTCCCTCAAGGATTTGCAGAGAGGGTAATCAAAATCACTCTAATCAACGGCCCTAAGAATTATTGATGAAAGAATTTTTTGAAAACTTGATTAACATCATCCGAGAAGATCCACCGCCCCGCGTGATGATGGTTTTGGGACTTCTTTTTTTAATTGCGGGTGCAGTTGTTAGCCCAGCTGGTGTTGAAATTGCCGCGAATCGTACGGCACAGCTATTTGGCTTTGGCGTTATTTTACTGCTGGGGGGCTTTTTCTTAGAGCTTTTGCCTCAGGAAAACTACAAGTATATTTTGCCGGTCATTGCGCTGCTTTGCTTGGGGGTTTTATTTTTTCCAGAGCTGGTTGACAATTCGACGCCAGCAACACCAACGCCAACGGCCGTTTCCCAAATCACCGCCACACCCCCACCAACAGCCACGCAGACAAACACAGCGGTTCCGCCAACGGCGACAAACACGGCCGTTCCACCCACAGCAACCTTCACGGCCGTTCCGACTCAAACACCCACCGCCACGAGTACGGCCGCTCCGACTCAAACACCGACTGCGACATTAACGGCCGTTCCGACCCAAACACCAACACCAACACCAATCCCACCAACCACCACGCCTGCCGCTGTATTTCATCAAGTAGAATCTCGCGGTGAATCATTAAATACCATTTCGGCCGTGTACTATAGCGGCAACGTCGATCGTGGTGAAGAGATTTGTGCAGCCAATCACGGCCGTTTAGGGAATCAATGTGTTATAGAGGTCGGCGATAGGGTACTCATTCCTGAACTTACAGATTTAGGCGGCAACTTTTGGGTGATGGAAGATTTTAGCGTCTTCTTTTACCAATTTAGTGATACCACGACTTACACCATCAAGGATGGGGATACCTTAAGCGGCATCGCGTCTGCTTTTTATGGGGGACGCGGTTATCTAGCCAGTGAAATTTGCGTGGTGAATCGAAACGAGATTGGCAATGATTGTGGGCGGATCAATTTGGGGCAAACTCTACAAATTCCCAACTTGATTTTGCCAACCGCTACACCAACACCCACAAACACATCAACCCCCACTCCAGCGCCGACAACTACATCAACCTCGACATCTGCACCTATCCAAACCAATACACCAACCGTGATACCGCCAACAGCCACAAACACATCAACCCCCACTCCAGCCCTAACCGAAACACCGGAGCCATAGCGAGAGATAAGAGTGATATGCGATTTTTAGTAACTGGCGGCGCAGGCTTTTTAGGCACAGCCCTAGCCCAACGATTGGTGCGCGACGGGCATTCTGTCCACGTGCTGGATGATTTAAGTAACAGCACGCCAGAGCGTTTGCCGAAAGAGGTTGATTTTACCCACGGAGATGTCGATGATATTCCGCTGCTGTGGTCGCTTCTGCGGGACATTGACTGCGTCTATCATTTGGCGGCTCGGGTTTCGGTGGCCCAATCGGTGATGCATCCTAGAGATTATAATCGGGTTAATGTGGGGGGAACGGTGAGCCTGATGGAAGCGATGCGAGATACAGGGGTGCGCCGGGTGGTGTTTACCTCGTCTGGGGCGATTTACGGCCGTTTAGCCAAGCATCCCGTCCACGAAAACGACATCCCGCAGCCGGTTTCCCCTTATGCCGTTAGCAAGTGGTCTGCCGAGCAGTATATTCATTCGATTGGAGAGCTGTGGGAGATCGAAACGGTGGCCCTGCGCATTTTTAACACCTATGGACCTGGACAAAGCCTGCCGGTCTCGCATCCACCCGTTGTGCCCCGGTTTTTACAGCAGGTTCTAACTGGAGGATCTGTCGTTATTTTTGGAGATGGCTCCCAAACCCGTGATTTTGTATACGTTTCCGATGTGGTTGAAGCAATGGTAACATCGGCTCACGTTAAATCAGTCAATCGCCAAATTATCAACATTGGTAGCGGCATTGAACGATCCATTGATGATGTGGTGAATCGAATTGAGTCGGTCACTGGCAAAAAGGCGCATCGTCTTTATAACGAGGAAAAACAAAGCGGCGTGCCTCGACTTGTGGCAGATATCAGCCGTGCCCAAACGCTATTGGGATTTCGACCGCTAGTTGGTTTATCAGCTGGCTTGAAGCGAATGTTGAGAGAGGATGCGCGGTTTAAGTAAAACGAAGTTCCTGCTTTGAATAAAACAATGGCTACAAACTTCGTTTCCTCGAGGTTCCGAACCGTTTATCTAACAAGGTTTTCATTTTAGAAACTTCGGAACATTTATGCAGTAGGCAACTCTCAGCTATTTTCGCGTCAGCATCACCTCAATATACTCATTGCTTTTGTCAAAACCCAGTTTTTGATAGACCTTAACGGCCGTATCATTTCTCCCCAACACATTTAGCCCAATATGATCAACCGTTTTGCTTAGTTCTCGACATAGTCGAGCAATGGTGCGCTGCGCATATCGCTTGCCGCGATAGTGGGGGTGCGTTGTGATACCGCCAAGGGCAGCTACTTTGTAAGCCTCTGAATAAACGTGCACGCCCGCTACACTCACCAG
>JBCCFD010000529.1:0-4980 GCA_039029915.1 Chloroflexota bacterium | reverse complement strand
TTGAAATACGGCCGTATTCATTTGAGTTAGCAGCGTAAGGCCAATAATGGCGGCTGTGATATGTGGCAAAATGCTGGCGGTGCAGCCAATGGCGGCTAAAAAGCTGGCTCGCCGCCCCTGCAAAATGCCCGTCGACATCGTATAAATTGACCCCGTACCGGGCATAATAACTACAATTAATGAGGTCAATAAAAATTCGAGGCTAATCATCTCTACTCCTTGTGAAAGTCGTCCCTCCCCTTTGTTAAGAGGCAACAAACCGCGAGGTGACAAACTGACAAACTATTTTCACAAGAGCTTATGATTATTTGATTGATTGGTCTTGGACGCTATTGCGGTATTGGCCGGGCGTGTAGCCCCAAAATCGTTTGAACCAGCGATTGAGATGGCTTTGATCAGTGAAGCCAGTGGAAACGGCCGTCGCTGCAATTGGAGTGCCTACTGTGAGCAGTTTTTTGGCTTGATGGACGCGCTCCTGCCTTAGATAAGCGTGGGGTGGTATGCCTTCGATTTGAGTAAATGTATGAATCAGATGGTAACGACTCAGGCTTGCAACCTGAGAAAGCATATCAAGCGAAAGGTCTTCTGCATGATGCTCTTGAATATATCGTTTCACCTTGAGAACCGAGCCATGAGCATCTTGGATTTTCTTCTGTGGCGGCGGATCGTCTGCATGGCGCTGAATCATTTTGGCAAAAACTTGGAGCATGGCCGTTTCTTGGGCGAGCAGCGAGATAGGTTGTGATGTGAGAGAAATATGCAGATTGTAAATGTCTCGAGCGAGGTCTGGGTCATGAATCACGCCCGATTTGAAGTAGGGGATAGTTGCGGGCTGGTTTGTTAAGTCTGACGCAATTTGCTGTATAAATGAGGCGTCAAAATAAAGCATGCGATATTGCCAGCCTTCTTCCGTAGCTGGGTGGCCAGTGTGCGGCTCCCCCGGAATGCACAGGCTGATATTCCCCGAGCCAGCAATCACATTTTCCCCGCGATAGTAAAATCCTAAGGCCCCCTGCTCGATGACCCCAAAGGCATACTGTTCATGGGTATGTTTGGGGAAGGATTGTTTTGTATAGGAAGCATGGTGCATTTCAAGGTTACCCAGCTGGGGAATATGCCAAATTTTGTTATTCATGAAACGGCCGTTTCTCTGCCCAAATAATATAAAGCGGGTCTTCATTTGGCGGTGCGCCGTTCTCGTCGTTTTTAACCTTCAGGCCTGGCTCGCTCCAGCTGCCAGAATGCTCAAAATAGCTGCCGATGAGCTGAGCGTGCTGCATATCGTCGGTTGAGAGCCATACGGCCGTTGCTTTAGTAGGGAAACAGCGGTTGGAGTAGGAGAGTATAAAACGGCCGTTTTCCTTCAGCACCCGATGCACTTCCGCAAATAGTTCAATCGGTTGGATCAAATATTGCACCGAAACTGCACAAATAACCGCATCAAAGACGTCACTTTCATAGGACAGGGTGGGGTTGAGGTTGAGATTTTGCACCTGAATGCCGTCTTTACGGAGAGCCGGATTATCAAGCATCTCTTCCAAGTTCATGCCCAGGCCAGCTACTCGCTGTGGGGTGAGGGAGTCTAACGGCAAATGGGATCGCCAGCTGCTCATCAAATCCAGAATGGTGCTGTTTAGTGGAATCGCTTCACCGTAAAAATCAGATAAGGCTTGGATCGCGGCATCATCAATATGCACCACCTTGCGTGGAAAAGTGTAGAAGTTGCCGTCATCAGATTCATCGCGGCGACGAAAGTAGTTGGCTGGAAAAATGTCAGCAGTTTTAGGCATATGAATTACTCATCTAAACATTTTGCCGGGGGCTGGGCGCCAGCAGTGCCCAGTTCGGCAATGGTTTCTTGTTTATTTATCTGGTTATTGTATCTGGTGGTATGGAAGGGGAAAAACGGCCGTTTACAAACCCAATTTCATCAAAATGTCTTCAAAATCGAATGTCGAGCGTTAGAATCGGCAAAACTGTTGATTTGGTCGATGAATCAGCATAATTGAACAAAAAGTTTGTAATTTTGATGATAAAAGACAAATTTTGGAGGAAGTGTATGTTCAACGAATTTCTTTCATCTGGCACATTAAACATTGTTTATGCGTCAATTTTATTGGTTAGCTTTCTCTTCACGCTGCTGTCTTTGATGGGAGCGGAAGTTGGGGAAGCCTTGGACTTCGATTTCGACTTTGATGGCGACTTCGATTTTATTAGCGTTAGCCCATTTGCCATGTCAATTTTTGGCGCATTTTTTGGGCTAGTTGGGTTAATTACCCGTTTATGGCTGGGAATGGCCCCGATTCCGAGTTTGCTGTGGTCAACCGGCATTGGTTTAGGAGGGGGTGTTCTTGCTCAGATCTTCTTTATCTATGTGCTCTCAAAGACGGTCACTCAAACTTACTCTCTGCAAGATGATGCGATTGGTCGGGAGGCCGAGGTCACGGTGACGATTCCTAAAGCGGGGCTGGGCTCGATTGCCTACAATAATAATACGGGGCGCATTACGCTGGCCGCCCGGTGTGAAGTAGGCACAAAAATCAATACAGGCACCACAGTCAGGATTGAACAAATTAACGGCCGTACTGCCATCGTTAGAGCGGTCGAAAAATAGTCAGAATAAAAAAAATTGGTTTTAGGAAACGAGATTCTTTCACGAAAGGCGTCAATCGCAAATCGTAAATCGTAAATTCTAATGACAGTTCGTCGTTAGATTCCCAAAACCCAACTATGGAGGTAAAAAAACTTATGGGTGGTATTGTAGGAATAGCCATCATTATTGTTGTCGCTATCATTTTTGCACTGGCATTTGTGTACGCCAATCGCTTAATGAAGGCGGGTCCCAATGAAGTGCTTATCATTTCAGGGCGGGGTGAAGGCCCATCCTTAATTTCAGGGGGGCGCCGCTTTGTGTGGCCGATTTTTGAACGCGTTGATCATCTCTCCCTCGAGCTGATGACTATTGATATCACAACCCCAGATGTGCCCAGTAGCCAAGGGGTGCCCGTCACAGTAGACGGCGTAGCGCAGGTCAAAATTGGTAGCGACCAAGACTCAATGCGCACGGCTGCTATTCAATTCTTGTCTAAATCTCAGGATGAAATCAAGCACGTGGCGCACGAAACATTGGCGGGTCATCTTCGCGCGATTTTAGGCACCCTAACCGTTGAGCAACTGTATCGCGACCGCGAAGCGTTTGCCCAAAAGGTGCAAGAGGTGTCAGGCGAAGATATGGCCAACATGGGCCTACAAATCGTTTCTTTTGTTATTAAAGACATTAGCGACACAGAAGGATATTTGGAAGCGTTAGGACGTCCCAGAATTGCTGAGGTCAAGCGAGACGCTACCATTGGCGAAGCTGAAGCATCACGTGATGCGACTATCGAAAGCGCCAAAATGCGCCAAGAGGGTGAATCTGCCAAGTTTGTTGCAGAAACAAAGATTGCTGAAAGCAAGAAAGATTATGAGATTGAGCAAGCGGGCTTTGAGCAAGAGACGAATCGCCGCAAGGCTGAGGCCAATCTAGCGCACACGCTTCAAACGAATATCACCAATCAAGAGGTAACAGAGCAACAAATTCAGGTTGAGATTATTGCTAAAAACAAGCAGATTGAAGTGCAGGAGCAGGAAGTGGCTCGTCGCGAACAAGAGCTTGACGCGACGGTGCGCAAACCGGCCGAAGCGGAGCGGTACAAAGTGCGAACGCTGGCAGAAGCTCAGCAGTTTAAGCTACAAACGGAAGCGGCTGGTGAAGCCGAAGCGATTCGCCAGCGAGGTGAGGCTGAGGCAGATGCCGCTAGAGCGAAAGGCTTGGCTGAAGTAGAGGTTTTGCGTCAAAAGGGTCTAGCTGAAGCGGAAATCATTCGCCAGCAGGGTTTGGCTGAAGCGGAAGCGACGATGAAGAAAGCGGACGCCTGGAAAGAGTACACACAAGCGGCTGTCATTCAGCAATTGCTGGACAGACTGCCTGAGGTAGCGAATGCCATTGCCCAACCGCTCGCTAAGACAGAAAAGATCGTGGTGGTGAGCAACGGTGGTGATGCTAGCTCTGGGGCTGGCGCTTCAAAAATCACGAAGGATGTGACAAACATCATTTCGCAATTGCCAGCGACGGTTGAGGCACTTACCGGCGTTGATCTTGTAGAAACGATCAATAATCTCGGTGCTCTCAAAGCCAATCAGGTTGCGGTTGATGAGGTGGTTCAAGATGTTGTGATTGAAGAACGGCCGTTAATCGAAACTGAAGATGAGGTTGAAGCTCAGACAGACGATGAAGCCGTAGTAAACACCGAAGAAGACAACACAGAAGCGTAATGCTAATCATGTGCAGATGGTCGGCTTGTTAATAATAAGTGTGACCACCTGCACCCCACGTTTTAAAATACCACATCATACGTCAGCATTTAGCCGTCGCTGTAGGTAGGCCTCAATATCAGGGCCAGCCGGATTGTTTAACACAGTGTCTATCCACGCTTGGCGCTCAAACCCATGAACAGCTAGCTCCCAAGTGCAGGCGAGTAAATCCTCCTCAGCCCGGCTAATTGCTCCCGGATTATCTAAGGGAGATGAGAAAAGATGCTGCTTTAAAATTTCTTGGTCATACCACCAATCTAGCAGTAACCAGTTTCGGTGCTGGCCCTGATGAATGATGAGAAAGCCTAAACCGTAGCGGGATTCCGTTATGGCCGGACTTGGCAGTTGAGACAGCATTGCTTCTTCAGCAAGGGTAACAATCTGAGAATCAGGTGTGATATCTGCTGAGGTTCCTTGATAACGTATGCCGTACACTTTGATGCGCCATTCGTATTGCTGAGCGACATGTAGAAAACGAACCGGTCTTGTTTTATAGTCTGAGCGTAAATTAATCATATGGGCGTGTCCAAAGTAGTGTTTTTAAAGGATTAAAAAATTTGGCTCACTTTAGAACAGAGGCTGTGCTCTGTCAACCTAAACTAGCTATTCATACCCTGGATGTTCAGC
>JBCCFD010000528.1:0-4985 GCA_039029915.1 Chloroflexota bacterium | reverse complement strand
TGGTTGGGCGTGAAACCCATTCGCACAATGACTAACTCCTCACTAGGAATGATGATGACAAATTGCCCATCAAAGCCACTAAGCCAGTAATCATCGGCCGGAATGTCAACCCCCATGTTCCAAGCTTGTTCACCTAGCCACGTGAATCCATTGCCATACCAGCCCCCATTTGTGGTGCTGTTAGGGGTGGCCATATAGTCGGCCCACCCTTCTGGAAGAACCTGCTCGCCAAACCAGTTGCCATCTTCTAGCAGCAAAAGCCCAAACCGCGCCCAGTCCCGCGCAGACGCATAGACCAAGGATGACCCCACAAAGTTCCCTGCAGCATCGGTTTCAAAAACGACCGTTTTCATCCCAATTGGGTCAAATAGCTTTTCATACGGGTAGTTTACCCACGCAGTCTCCCCCTCAACCTGCGCTCGAATCAGGCCAATCACCAGCGAAACCGACCCGTTTGAATAGTTAAACTGCTCGTTTGTTGGGAAAGCGGCTGGTTTTTCCAGAGCATAATCAACCGTATTGTCAGTGAAGTAAAGCTGTCTCAATTCATCGCTCGGTTGGGCAGTGCCATTTTCAAAATCAAGCCCATCACTCATCGAGAGTAAATCTCTGACGGGAATATTTGCTCGTTCATCCTGCCAGTCAGGGAAGAGTTGCGTGCTATCTAATGTGAGCTCTGTTTCTTCTAGCATGATGCCAGCTAAAGCGGCCGTGACGGTCTTGCTCATTGACCAGCCAATGAGCGGTGTTTCAGAATCAAACCCCTGAGCATATCGCTCCCCAACAATTTTGCCGTCATGAACCACGACCACTGCCCGAGTGCCAATCGAATCACCCGTTCGTGAATCAAAAAAGGCAGCCTCCAACGCCGCATCAAGCTGGGGATTGTCAACAGATTCAACGTCATCTCCTAAGGGCCATATGCCAGCATCCTCACGATCTTGACGGGCTGGGGCCACACTGGCCCTTAACTGTTCATATGATTGGTCATCCACGAGCACGCAGCCAAATCCTTCCCGAAACACAGCTTCATCCCGATAGAGCGGCGTTCCTAACAGTGAAGTTTGGATGCTTTGCGCTTCACTGTTCTCGCTCACGCGCACCATTCTCAAGGCAGGAATCCCCAGCACCTCGCGTTCATTAATATCGGTAGCAATAATGTCATGAAAAGCACGCCCAGCGATATAACGTTCTGAGCAGGTCACTTTGGCAGAGTGCGCGCTCATGATACGTAAATAGTCGTTAATTGTAGGTGCCAATATGATGAGTATGATCAGAAATACGGCCGTTACAACCCACAATAAAATTCTCAGAATGCGCTTCCAACTGCTTTTTGCTTTCATTTCTTTCTCCAAAAAAGTATCGATGTCGTTAGTAAATTTCACAAAATATCTTGAAATTAATCCAGCTAGAGTTGTGAAATTCAGCCCTTGAAAACCAAAAAATTTACAAGATTCTTTTTTGGTTTTCACATATCAATCATTTTGGAAAAATAGGCCGACTAAGTCGTCTTGAGGACAATTTGGCACTTATTTTGATGTCTCAGGAAAGTTTGGGACGTTTTTAGGGCGATTAGGCGCGCATTTTTGAAGGGGTCATTCCCTTAAGTTCGCGAAAGGTGCGATTAAACGTTGATTTTGAGCTAAAGCCCACTTCGAGCGCAATCTCTAAAATTGATTTATGGCGATTTTGCTGATCTTGCAGCATCTTCGAGGCCGCTTCGACCCGCAATTCATTAATCAATTGATTAAATGATTTATCGTATTTTTCGTTAATCGTATAAGAGAGATGCTTGGGAGGAATGTCTAATTGGTTAGCTAGCTTTGAAAGCGTCAAAGCAGAATCTAGGTAAGGAGCCTCTTGCACCATAAGCTGATTTAGGGCCTCTGCATATTGAATGAGCTGCTGTGGCGCTAGGCCGTAAGTTTCTTTACGCTGCTTTTCGATTGACTCGGCTCTCTTACTTTGAGCCATGATAAACCCAGAAATTGAAACCCACATCAAGCTCAAACTATAAATAACAACGGGTGTGCTATGGTAAATCGGATTTGCTTCGAGATAAAAGTCAAAGAGCGAAAAAGCGATTCGAGGGAAAAGGGTGTCAATAAAAAGGGCAACGGCGGCACACAGCAAAAACAGTCTAAAGATGGGGCGCAGGAATTTTTCAAGGGTGTGAACGTTTTGAGAAACGGCCGTTTTTCGATGGCGTTGCAAATAACGCCAAGCGGCAAAGCTATAGCCTAGCATACTTATCGGTGTCCAAAGACTATCCACCAGCCCGTACCAAGGGCGGTCAACATTGATCCAAAATAAATGCTTCATTTCCGATGATTGAAATCCCAACCAAAGCGTCAATACAGCTTGAGTGATGGGCACGACAAGATGAAGCCAATCTAGAGGCCGCCATTTTCGATTCGGCGTTACGCTTTGCCGAACAAAGAAGTAGAGCAGCGGACCTAATGAAAACGTAAAGCGAAGCGGAGGGTAGTAATAAATTTGGCTGAGAGAGGTGAAGTTGCCAAAATTAATAAGTTGACTGGCGATATAGCAGCTGGCGGCCCCTAAAAGCAGCGCTAGCCATCGATTGGCTCTTTGCTCAGAGCGAAAAATAAGCACCGCTAAGATGGCGCTGATAATGGTGGCCCCACTTGTGAACACAACGATTGCAAAGTCAAAAACGGTAAGATTCAGCTCTTGCATACAATCACAATTTTAGCATATCGATAATTTCTTGAGCACACTGAACGGCCGTTTTGCCATCCGTCGTCACAATCACACAGTTCTCTCTGGGCAGCGCCACATTGTTCCAACGAGCTTGGTGCTTTCGCAATCCCTCAACAGTCGATACCTTTCGCATTTTTACGCGAGAGGACTGAACAACACGAGATTCCAATACTTTTTTGCTTGTTTGCAAAAATACAGGCAAGAACTCTCCACTATATTTGAGAATGGTTTGTTCATATAATTCGACTACAGGCAAACCATGTGGGTGTGAGTAACAAAACGTCATCACCACCGTGCCTATATTTTCACGAGCCGCTATTTCTAGTGCATCTAAGCGCAGCTTTCGCAGTAGCTCAAAAAATGGGTCTGTCCCAAACTCAAATAGGGCTTTGGCAACGTCCACCGTCAAATGGTTATGAAAATTTTTGCAAGGAATGAGGGATTCAATCGCCTTAGCAATAGTGTATTTGCCGGATGCTGGCGGACCATGAAGGAAAATCAATTTCATTTTGCAGGAGGCAAAAAAGTGAAAAGTAAAAAGCGGTTCGCTTTTTACTTTTCACTTTTAACTTTTTACTCAACAGCTATCGCCTAAGCGATCCGATCATCACTCTCCGCTCACCACAATTGGCAAGTAAAGCACTGATTTGCTGAGCTTCGTAAAGAACGGCGGCGTCCGGTTTGAGCCTGTTTCAATCGGCACTAGCCAATAATACCAATCCCCATCATTTGGAATCGTATCCACATAGCGGTAAGTGGTACCACCGGCCCCGGTTGATGTTTCATTATGAATGAATTCGGCTGAGTCAAAGTCATTAACGTTATTACGATAGATATCATAGCCAAAGACATTAATCTCTGCTTGAGTGACCCAAGTAATAACCACTTGATTGTCAGTCCCTTGAACGGCCGTAAATAAGACCACATCCACAGCCGTACGGAAATTGAACAGTGCAAAGTCTACCGTGAAGTTCGTGTTGTCGTTATTGTCACCATCAAGACCACCGTCTGGTTCGCCAGCGAAGGTGAGCAAGATTGGCAAACTGCTAATCCCGTCAATATCCGGATTATCAGTGTCAATACCGTTATCATCACTGTCCTCATTGTCATCAGGGTCAACATTACCCTCTGTGCTGAAGAAATCTTCTAGCGGCATGCTGTCTCTAAAGTTAATCGGATCGATGCGAATGACATATTCACCCGGGAACAGGTTCGTAAAGAGGTAGACACCATCTCCATCGGTTACGGCCGTGACGGGTTGGTTCGTCACTGGGTTTAGGATGGCATTGCCAGACTCATCAAACAGCGAGAGCTGCACGTTTTCCAAGCCAACCTCTGATGGGTCAATGATGCCGTCACGGTTTTCATCGTTCCAAACGCGGTTACCCAATGTCAGCAGTTCGAAGAAGCCGAAGTCAACGGAGCGATTGCTATTTGCATCAGGCACGGTGCCATCTTCCCCATCTTCGCCTAGGGGTTCTGCACCAATCATCATCTCAATCGGTAAGGATTGAACACCACCAGCGGCTGGGTCAAGATTGTCCACACCGTTGTCATCAAAGTCCACGGCCGGATCCACATTTGGATCGGGCGTCGTCCCTTGCTGACTGCTAATGTAGCCATACAGCGGGTCAGTCGGTTCATCAAAATTGCTTTCCGCAATACGAACGATAAATTCACCGGACGAAACGCCAGATAAGAGATAGAAGCCCTGTTCGTTGGTAACGGCCGTAATTGGCAAACCGGTTCGTACATCAATAATAGGGTTACCTGCCACATCCAGGAGCTCAACGAGCACACCACTAATCCCTTCCTCTTGGGTAGGATCAAACTCACCGTCATCATCTAAGTCACTAAAGACCCTGTCACCAATGAAGAGCGGCGCATGGAAGCCAAAGTCAACGGATGCATAAGTTGGTTCGTTCAGCGGATCACCCTGCAGCGCCACATTTTGACCACCTTTCACAGGTGTCGCAGTGGCACCATTTGGATCATCCGAATCTGTTTGCGGATTACCGACGTTGGTCTGAGTTGGCACAAGATCAGCAGGTGGAACGGCCGTAATTGTGTAAACCGGCTCATTACCGCTTGTCCCTAGCTCATCTTCATCCAGCATCAGATTACCAAATGAGTACGCACCGTTTAGGTCTGATACGGTTGTAACGTTGACCACTGAGCCATCAGGATATTCAATCGTCAGCGTTACCTCAGCCCCCTCAAGAGGAAGCTCACCTAAATCTTGGATACCATCACCGTCGTCA
>JBCCFD010000527.1:0-5005 GCA_039029915.1 Chloroflexota bacterium | reverse complement strand
ATTTTGGCGGTTGAAGGGGATGAAAGCGCTGCGCTGGTTGAGGAAAAAGCGATGATGGTTCTGGGGGAAGACGGTGTCGTAACGGCCGTTCCGCTGCCCACCGATACACTAACCAGCGGCAAAGATTATGATTTAGAGGAATTAGGCATCACCCAAGTGCCAACCCAACTGCTGGTTGTTGAGTTGGATACTTCGATTTTATATATCACCTCTCATTATCGGTTTGTTTTGACAACGGCTCGTGAGCAGATGGAGCGACATCGGCTTGAACTTACGCTCGATAATTTATACCGCTTAGAAAGACAAGAGCAGGTCGTTTATGTGTGCCGCTGGGGAGATTTAACGACGAAAAGCCGCATGCTGTTGATAACATCAGCCGGTGTAGCACGGCCGTTTCCTGTTAATGTTATGCGCGAAAGCATTGATGCCCCAACACCGCTTAAATTTGATCATGCCCTTGATGGCATTGTGGTAGCTGCACTGGGGGTTGAGCGGGATCAGACGATGGCGCTCTTTTCACAAGAAGGTCGCTCGGTGCGCTATCCCATTCGGTCTCTTAAAACGTCCGGTACTCAAGCGTTTAACTGTGGCAAAACGGATCGTGTCGTGACTGGCCTTGTCGTTGATGGGGAAGAGCCAGTCATGATTGGTACAGCGGATGGAAACGGCCGTTTTATTACCCCCAACTGGATACCAACACCTGCGAAGCCAAACACAAAAGGCAAATCGATGATTGCTAAAAAATCCGCACTTGCCTTGGCTACAAATCATAAAACGGGCTGGTTTGTGACCAATCAGCGGTTTGTTTGGCTGGAAAACGGCCGTTTTCGTCACGAAGACTCAACCAAAAGCGAACAGTTGCTAGATTTACAAGCTGGGGAAGAACTCGTGCAGTTTTTAGATATAAATGGTATTTAAATGACATCTCAGAAAACAGGAATTGAAACACTCGTTGAAAATACAATTTATATGTTGCCCCCTGATTTAACAGATTCTGAGATCGATTTTTTAAATTTATTTTCTGTTGAACATGTTGTTCAAACCTTATCAAAAATTTTGCATCAAAGTGAAGATAGAATTCATCGGTCTCGTGCTTTTTATAGTCAAGATTCATATATTCGATACCACGATATCGAGTCTCTAGCTCAAATTGGTGATATTGCCTGTTTGCCAACTCTAAAACAGGTTGTTCAGTTTGATGATGGAGTCGATTATGAAGGAAGATCAATTAAAGTGTTGGCGAAAGAGGTTGTAGACAATTTAAGCTGACTCATTATGAAATTCATTTATTTGATTTTTTTGCTTGGATTTGCTATTGGATGCCAGCCAAATGGTGAAGCAAATATTCTGAATACGCCATTTGTTGATAGTGAGGGTATCACCCTCACAAAAACTCCTAGAGTAGCCGCAACTGCAACAATTTCCGACCCAACACCAGTAACTGTTAGCCCAACCCCAACATTAATTAATCCAACTCATACCAAAATTCCAAATAATGAAACTCCAACACCAGAACTAGTGATAACTCCAACATTAGATGTCGTAGAAATCGTGCCAGTAGAAAAGGTTGGAGCAGATTTTGAAGTTATTAATGGTGCATTTTGTGATACACAGCAGTTTGTTAATTTTACCGAATTAGAATTAGGCTTTAATGGGATTCTAGGTCGACAATTCGATGAATTTGATAGCGGCCTTTGGATATTTTTAGAAGACCAAGAGACGCCTCACCAAATTCCAAATACCCAAACGGTTGGGAACGGTCCTTCAAAGACATTTGGTTCAATTAACCTTAGTGGAAGAATTTTATATTATGAACAGCCTGAACAAGAGTATGAAACTGTTGATGACATAGTTGCCGACTTTTTTACGATAAATGTTGATGGTGAAAAAGAATTCCTAATCAATACAAACAGGAATAAATCTTTGAGATCTTATTGGGTAGATGTAAACACCATTTTCTTCTCATCTGGTATCCGGACTTTACATCCATACAATGGCAGGATTAGTCACGATTATTTTTCTGCCAGCTTGTTTTCTTTAAGAGATCAAAATCAAACATCCTTGGCTTTACCTCCGGAGAATGCACTTGCTTTAAATACAAGCGTGATACCAATCTCAAACGAATTAATCGGCTTTATTTACTTGCTGAACGAGCAATTTCTCTATTTTGATTATTTAACAGGGTCTTCAACCCTTATTTTCCCTTGGTTGAACAGTGAATTATTGTCACAACCCCCTGAAATAGTATCTCAATTAATTAAATATCGATTGAATGAAAACCAAAGATTTAATTTGCTAATCAAAGATAGAAATTATTTTGAGTATGTAATAGATGTTCAATTTGAGGATTTATTAAATCCTGGGTTTAATGTTGAATTGGCAAAGAGAGAGTTAGTTCTACCTGCGCCATATTCGCAACTTGAGCCCAAACCGTTAGGTTGGATTGCCAATAAAAATCAATTTTTATTTAGTTATTCGAGTTTGAATAGAGGCGTTGAATTTTTGTTGGTTGACTTTGAAAAATCAAAAGTCATAAATTACTGTGTAGGAACTGCTTTTACGTTTATGCCAACTGTTTCTCCTGATAGCCAATTTGTTGCTTGGCTTGATCAATACAATTTGTCTTCAGATAGGGGCATTGTCGTGTTAGAACTTAGCTCTGGTGAAGTTGTTAGACTAGGTGGATGGCATTTTGAGGGTTGGATATTGCAGGAATAATTAGACCATACTTGTGTTCAATTTACTGTGATTCTCACAATTAATTTCTGAATTGTTCAATAAATAATAATTAACTGGAGTTACGCAATACCACTGGTGCAAACCTCTGAGGTTTTTACAGACTTTCTTATGATTCCCAGATAGATTAGAAACCTCAGAGGTTTTTTAGTGCGTAACATCAGTAATGAATTTGAAACTACAGCTCTTGCACCTCGAAAGCGGCCACGGCCGAAATGAGCATCACAATGATCAATACAATATTGCTAGCCAGTGCACCGCCGTTAGCAGACACGGCCGTATTCAGCCCCAACTGACTGGCCCAGCCAATTAACCCCGACGGCATCAGCGGGCTAATTTGCGGAATGGCACCCAAGATTAAAAAGAGGATAGCGCCACCAATGGCAATACCGGCCGCGCCCGTTGTGGTTTTGGCAATCGTGCTGCCTAGGAGCGTAACGGCCGTAAAAACCAATAACCACACCAACAGCAAAAAGTTCCCTAACAAAAACGGCCAAATCGCGAACGGTTCAAACAATAGAAGCGTATAATAATATGCCGCCAGCGATGAAACGAGGAACGCGCCAAAATACAAAATCGCTTGGGCCGTGAACTTACTCAATAAAAACGCCCACCTCGGCAGGGGTTTGCTGAGAATCATAACGGCCGTTTTCTGTTCTTTTTCGCCAGCTACTGCTCCCATGCCAATCAAAATAGCAATCATAAACCCAAATTGGGTAATATTCCGAATGTATTGATTTAAGGCATCTGCATTGGTTGGGGTGGGGATTAAATCAGCAAATTGTTCTGCCCCTTCGATTCCTTCAAGAAGCTGAGGCGTTAGGTTAGCCAAAATGGGTGAACCTAACCCAAAAAGCAAAAAAATAGCGCTGATGACAAAGACCCGCTTTGTTTGCCACAGCTGAACCAGCTCTTTGCGCATAGCAATTTGGAAGAGCCGCAGTTGATGCCGGACTGATCTCAATTTCTGATGCGTCTCTTGATCAGCTGCAGGCCAATGCTGCCATAGGTAATAAAGGGCTGGGATAAGGAAAAGCAAAAGAACAAGCTCGATGAGCCAAATGTTTTGGGTGAGCTGAGTCAGGTAAACGGCCGTCGCGTCAATGGCTGTATGGTAGGCCACCGCGATAAGCACGTAGAGCCAATTTTTCTTTGCCATACCCTGCCACACAAGCAGCGATAAGGTCACATGAAGCGTAACGGCAATGAGGCGCTCCAAGAAAGGGACAAAGTTGAGGAGCGTTAAAGTTTCAAGGGAAGCTAACTGTTGCTCAACAAGGGGTATGTTTGCAGCTGGGACGCCAGCGGAAGCAAGATTGGCGCCCCGCAGCGCCCAAAGGCCGCTAATTGATGCGGCTAGCAAGACCCCACCGATCAGCATAGCTTCAATGCCGCCGTGTCCTAAACCAACAAAGAGCGCGTCGGCTTTCTGCTGAAACGGCCGTTTGCGCTGAATGAGCCAAAAACTGATGACTCGGGCTATCGTTTCGCTGAGTCCAGCTGAGGCACCCAAAACTAGCGCCGTGCGCCAAAAGTTTGGGGCGTCAATATTGAATTCCTGAATGAGGCCAACTTGCTCAAGCCAGCTGTTGAGCGGGATGTGATAGACCTGTGAACCAACAAAAGTCACAATCCCCACCACAAAGAGCCACCATGGGGTTGTGACCCGTCGTTTGAAGAAAATGGCGAGGCCTACGGGCCATACAATCATAAAAAAAGTGAAGAGCGTGTAAAACAGTATCATGATGACTCTTGGGATAAAGTTAAGAAGATTTCTTCAAGAGACGGCCGTTTCCATTCAAGTCGGTTGATTTGGATATTGTGGGCCGCCAGTAAAGGTAATATTTCAGCCTGTGCAAATTCGTTATTCCTAACCGTCAAATCGAGCTTATCGTCATCTTGCACGACCCGATTAAGCCACGTTTGATTCTCCAGCTCAGTTAGTAAGGTGCTGACCTGCGGCAGGCTGGCCCGGTGTACCTCAAGGTGTATGCGGTTTGTTGTGAACTCATTAAGCAGCACATCTCGGTTTTCAACGCGAATTAGCTGACCTTGGTTAATAATTGCTACGGTGTCACACACGCGTTCGATGTCTGCCAAAATATGGCTTGACAAGAAGATCGTAATCTCACCCCGCAGCGACTCGATAAGCGTAAGTAGTTCATACCTGCCAGACGGATCAAGTGCGCTGGGTGGTTCATCTAAAAAAAGAATGGGCGGGCGGTGGAGCATCGCTTGGGCAATGCCTAATCTTTGCACCATGCCGCCT
>JBCCFD010000526.1:0-5010 GCA_039029915.1 Chloroflexota bacterium | reverse complement strand
TGTCAAATCGATTTGTATCAGCAATATAAGGCCAAAGCTTTTCAGGTGGGGATTTAAGATGAAATTCCCATCGATAGTAAAAGCTATTTGGCACTTCTTTTGCAATCGTTTCTGCTGAAATTTTGTGATCTACCAATACGTCCATCATTTAGTTGCCCGTTTGCACGTTAATTTGTAAGAAGAGGTAGTGGTTAATCGGATGCGCCTTAAATTGGCGCCACTAGATGGGAAGACCCCACCTCGACTCTATTTTTTATTTGTTGTTCTCTATTTAGACGATTTCAATCTCTATTATTCTACATGAAGAGTTTCTGAGAAGGCGCAAATACTGTGGGGAAGCTAACTTATTTTTGAGAATAGGCGGAAGTTTCAGTCACGATTGAATAATTGACCGATCAGACACCCACTCAGCATAAGGTGCCATCGTTAAAGCGGCGAGCGACAGTAAAGCTCTATCATAGTTGATTCGCCAGCCGTAAAAATCAACCCACGCTTTTTCCCGATCGGCAACCATCGGTACATCTTGTTGAGCTAAGGCGTCAAATGCATTAAAAAACTCCGCTTTTGAAATGCTGATTGGGGCCGTCAGATCGGGGGTCTCTGTATGGGCAACTTGGAAAAACCTGGCAATCCGATTAAGTGATAAATAGCCAGTACGAATTAAAAATGGCGCCTTGGCATTATAGGGAATGTCCACGGCCGATAAAATCATCGACGCTGAATCCAAAACCACACCGGCCGCCGTGACCCAAGAATGGTTAGGCTGAGGCGATCTGAAAAAGGGCAGCAGCGCTAATGAGGTGTGGCTTTCTTCAAGTTCTGCAAACCAGAGCTGCCAGCTTGTCCAAACGGATGCTAGCTCTTCTAGCTCTCCATTGCGACAGGTACGAGCGATAAAATCGATCATGGATGGTGGGCTGCTGGCTCTGGATTCCAAAAGCAAAACATTGGTCTCGCGACGCGAAAACGCGGCGTACATCGTTGGTAAATAGGCGATGAGCAAAGCAACGAGGATAAGACCCAGCATTGCTTCGGAGAATTCCACCGCTTTGAATAAAAACCCCTCCTCTGAGGCATATCCTAAAGTGAGAAGGGATGAGCCGCTCTCCCGAAAAATTTCGTAGATGGAGTCAATTCCTAATGACCAGTAGATAAGCATGTAGCCGACTAAGATGAGATTAAGCATCACAAACGGATAAAGAAAGAGGGTGATCGGTGAAAACAGAGCCATAATTTGGTCCCGTTTTTCATAATTGGCGTTGCGCACGCGAAGCTCAAACAAAAAATAGACGGTTTTGAAGATTGTTCTTGTGAGATTGGTTCGGGCACCCCTTGGGGTAATAAACGCTTTGATGGCTGAGATGATGGTCCACAGGACGATTAACACCCCCAGTAGGCCGGAGAGCAAACGGCCGTAAATCACCATTCCCTGTAGAATTTCAGACAGATTCATTGTCAAACACGTCCGTGATTAACTGCTTGCGATACGTCAATCGATCAAACATCTGTTCAAGGGGGGGGCGCCACTGTTCATTGAACTGGATTGCCGGTTCAAAAATATCTCGAGCAGTTGTATCAAGTGAGGTGGGCATGCCGTTGAAAAATTTCGTCAACAAACTTTTAATCTGCATATCAACGCTTTTTCGATCTTTGGTTTGTTTGATATACGTTGCAAATTGGGTTAGCCAAAATTGACTCATCTCTTCATTCCAATTTTGGGGGTGGTGTTTCAATACAGCCATCATCGGATGATCAATTTTTAGATAATGCCGGTCCGTTTTGAACATCTTGCTGTTTTTTTGAATATAAGCTTGAAGCGCATCATGATCCATTACCTTCACGAGCCGAGATACCTGAGTATTAAATCCATTTTGAATAACAAGCGCCTGAATCCACTCCTGGTTTTTTTGCTTTCGAGCGGCCGTCACAAAAGCATTGAGCATGGTGCGGGGAAACCGACAGTGAGCCACGGCGCGTATGATCTGGGGAATCGAAGCGTTCCATTCTAGCGTCCAATAGTCTAGCGGCACGGCGCTCACCATTTGGGTTAGCTGTCGCGACCGCAAGCGTGACAGGTCCATTTTAGGATCGGTTGCTTGAATGCCGTCTCGACTCATTTCCGGTTTGATCTCTTTGGGGAAACTAATTTTTATTTGCCCCTGGCGCCAAAGCACAATAAAGCGAACGTGGTTAGCCATCCGCAGTGCCAAACGGGAGTCTGGTAAAAAGGCGAGTAGCTCAGCTGCTTTGCGTCGCACCAAATGACTGCGATCGTCGAGTGCAGCTTCTAAAAATGGTTCATCAGCCATGCTGATGTTGTTTTCTAAAATTTTAATAAGGGAATGTCGAGCGTGATCGCTGAGGCTGCGCCAGTAGTTTTCAAGCAGTTTGCGGCCCAGTTCGGGGTTCTCCTGTCTAAGGCTGGCCAGCAGCTGCTGGCGTTTGACGGCTTCATTTTTATCCCAATAACGAAGTAAACCAGACCAAGTGTATAGATCGGGTGCGGCATAGTCCCACACTGGATTTTGAGTGGCTAACCAACGCCCCTCATTTCCAAGGATGGGTAGAATATATGCTCGACTCTTAACCGACTTGACTCCTTTGTCTAGCAGATTGGGTAAATATTGGGGCGGGATTCGATACCCTGCTAGGTTTAAATACTCAAGATAATTATTTAAAAGCAAAATATGCTTGCCGTACATCACATCATTAAGATATTTGATGACGTGGGGTGGTGTCACGGGGCGGGTATCTGTTGTGGGGAGAGTTGGGCGGTGCAAATGCCGCTGTTCGGGCAAACGGCCGTTTATATCGTGCAAAGCCAAAATACCTGCCTTGAGCAAGAGAGATAGTTCTGGAGAATCGGCCGTGGCTTTTTGCATCAGATCAGAAAGCTGTGTCGCGTCACTGGCTGAAACTGATTCCATCGTTGGCTCATTTCGCTGAGTGCCCAAAAGGGCGCGCTTTGTTAAGGTTTGCCAATCGCTCATTTAATCCCCCTTAGCGTGTGTAAATCGATCCAAACATGGTTGACTTGAATGCTCAACGGCTCAAATTGAGTGCCATCCCATAGCCCAAAGGTGGTTAATCCGCCGTCGCTGGCTAAGGCAGCTAAATGCCATCCGTAGTGAAACTTTTTAGGCAGCGGCAGACAGTAATTTTCATCATCAAGCAAAAACCACCTGCTATTGTCTAGCACAGGTATCAATTCCCGAAATACCATTGGGAAGCGATCCAGCCAAGGATTTTGTGTTTTAGCGGCTTTGAACCGGTCAAGGCTGGGATTGATTTGCGTGGTACCTATTTGAGCTTGCGCCCCTTTTTTGATAACGGGCTTGTCTACAAATTGGGCGGTTAGGGGGTATGAACCGGATAGAAATTTAAGCTGACCGCTCAGAATTGTGCCGGTAATAAAGCGGGTGCCAACGGGATGCCTCCCTCTATGCAATTGCACGACCTGGGCCGGTTGGTTGTGATTGAGTCCCCACAGCCAGGTGGAAGATTGCTGCTGCTGACCAATACTTTCATGTAGATGCCCCAGCACTAGCCACTGGTCAAATTTGGGCAAACGGCCGTTTTTACTTAGCGGAAACGGCCGTCCTAGGGCCGTTAGCAAATCAGCCTGGGCATTTTCAGATTGCTGCTCAAACCGTTTGAAGCTTTCTAACATGATGGCTAATGGGCTAATTCGTTTTAAATAGGTTTCAGGCCAATCCGGTTTAGATTGGCCTAGTTTGCTGAGGTCGGTTAGCTGCTGTGATAAGGCCATGGCTTGAATATCTGCCATGCGATTAGCAATCGTGACCCAGTACTCTTTTTTACGATCAGTTAGCGTGGCAATGCCATTTTGAACGAGGTCATGAAGCCATCTTTCTAATTCTGATAAACCGTTTTGCAACAGGCGTAAATTGTTGGATGAAATGAGTTCGTTAGAGGCAAGTTGACTGCGGTGCCACCGCTGCAAATTACGAGTCTGATAGGCTCTTGCCCATTTGGGCAATGGCTGATTGGTAAATAAATCGGCTGATTCATACCATAAAAGATGAAGCCCAACCATATGTTGACAGGGAAACTTTTTGCTGGAGCAATTACAGCTAAATTGCATTTCGTTCAAGTTAAGCAAAACAAGAAATGGAGCACGCCCCTTATTGTTAAATTCCCCCCAAACCAAATGCTGGTCATTCCCTAAAGTAAGCCATCTCTCCTTTTTTGCATTCCCTTGTCCTGAACGGATCGTGAAATGATCGGGGGAGAGGCCTAAAAGTTGTTCAAAGTTCCAAAGTTTTTCCATAAATAAAGACGCAGGCGATTTTCCTCGGTGACCCAGTAAATTTCATACACTATCCTTAAATCAAATAGGTGAAAAATATGAAAATCACTTAATTAGACCACACTTTGTCGAAAAAGATACAGCGGTCATATTAGATTTTTGTTAAACGGGTGTATATCAGGCAGGTTCGTGCCAGAGTGAGAGTTTAATGCGAGAGCGAGAGAGTGATTCAATAATGTTGTGAAGGAGACCTGAAACTATGCTGTCTGGCAAAGTGTCACTTGGCCCACTTTTCAGGCTTTGGTAAAAGCCTGGCCCACTTTTTGCCAACACCCATCCCTAACAGTTACAGTAGGAGGTTGAGAAACAAAAATGGAGAAGAATCGATGGATACTAGAATGAAAACATTAGCAAAACGAGTTTTTGATGCGGCTCATTTGACGGGGGAGTTTACGCTTCGCTCTGGGGTTGTGGCGAACAGTTATTTTGACAAATATCGTTTTGAATCAAATCCTGTTTTGCTAAAGGATGTAGCAACGGCGCTGTTAGATAAATTACCGGCTGAGTATGATGTGTTAGCTGGCTTGGAGTTAGGGGGTGTCCCGATTGCGGTGATGTTGTCACAGCTAACCGGTAAACCGGTTGTGTTTGTGCGCAAAGAAGCCAAAACATACGGCACGTGCCGCCTAGCTGAAGGGACAGAAATTGACGGCAAGCGCCTCTTGGTGGTTGAAGATGTG
>JBCCFD010000525.1:0-5033 GCA_039029915.1 Chloroflexota bacterium | reverse complement strand
CGTATCAAGCTCTTCAATCATCGCCATCGCTTCTTCTTCCATAGCAACCATTTCAGTGCCTAAGTCAGAAACGGCCGTTTGCACCGAATCGATCTCACCGCCAAGCGAATCAATCTGAGTACCATTGTCGATAATATCACCTTGTATGGCCGCCAACGCTTCATTTAGCGTATTCAGATTTGTTTGCAAAGTGACTACTTCAGAATCAGCCGCCGTGGCGTTGTCTGTTAATAATTGCAGTACCTCTTGCTGTTGGTCAAGGTCAGAAGACAGATCATTTTGGAGCAGGTTAATTTCTGCTTCTAAATCCACGATCGTCTCATTTAAGCGCTCAACCTCCCTTTGCGTGGAGGTGCTTTCCATCAGGTTATTCACATCACTCCGCAACAAAGCGACCGAGCTGTTGCTCGATTCCATTCGCGCTGCAATACGTTGAAATTCAATAATTCCAAAATAAGCACCGGCTCCTGCAGCACCTAAAATGGCTAAAAAGGCAACAAAGGCGAGTAAGCCAATAAGCGCCCGCCAAAAACGTCTGGCGAAACTGGGTCGGTTGTTGTTCGCACTCATCTTTTCTCCTTGGGTTTTATTCTTAAGCGTCAAGTGTCAGCTACCGAGTCTCCAGCATACGATTGCCAGTTGATTGAGATAAGCTTGACGACTTTTTACTTATCGCTTTTTACGATTCACTTCACACGCTATGGCTGCTGCTCAGGTGTACTTGACGGCAAGGTGATAGGCGTTGAAGTGGGGCGTGGCGTTCGTGTCGGGATAGGTGTAGCGGTGCTAGTAGACTCAACGGCCGTTCCTGTTGGTGTTGGTGTGCGCGTAATCCTTACAGTAGGGGTGATGGTTACCTCAGGTGTTGGCAAAATTGAATCTAAAAGTTCATTGAGCCCCCCCAAAAAAGTGTCAAGCGTTTCAGCAGAATCTTCAATATTGTCTACTTTTTCTTCAAGATCATCGGCCGTTTCTTCTAACGCTTCAATCTCGGCTTGGGCACTATCAATATCTGACTGAGCCGCGCCGACATCAAGCTCTATCGCGTCAAAGCTCGTTGTGAAATCAGCCTGCTCGTTAATCAGCTCGTCAACCTGTGAGGAAGCACTGCTTACATCACCCTCAACAGCTTCAACCGTAGCATTAAGCCGCTCAAGCTCGGTTTGAGATTGTTCAAGTTGGAGTTGGAGTCGCTGGTTGGCTTGTGTGTATTGAAGCGAGCCTCCATTTAGAGCAGCCAGAAGAGCCAAGGTGAGGGCCATTCCCAATATTGAACCAGCAACGGCTCCAATAATAATAAAGACACAGCCACGTCGCCTAGAAATCGTGTCATCCTGCCGCGTATTTTGATTTTCTATCGAACTGTCAGTATCGGACATCGATTGCTCCTGCAAATTATTTGGGGAAGAAATGGGTTCTGGTTCAATTGGTTTATCATTCGCATCAGCTTCAATTAAAAGTGGTGCCTCGATAGGTGCCTCAACGGCCGTTTGGGCTTCATCCTCAGGGTCTGATGTTTCTACCAATTCCGAGGTCTCATCAACCTGCTCAACGACAAGATCGGGTTCAACGGGTTCAGGCTCAGCTGGCTCGTCTTGAATCGCAGACTCAGTCGTCAGGATCGGTGGTGTAAGGTCAGCTTCAGTCGCGTTAGGTTCTTCAGGCACTTCGGTTGACAGAACGGCCGTTTCGCCGGTCTCAACGGTCACCAACGACTCAAACTTCTGCACCATTCGTTCAGAGATGCCAGAGACGGCCGTTAATGACAGCACAGTTTCAAACGGTTGAACCGTTTCCCGATACGCAATAATCCGCTCAGCCAAAGCGTCACCGATTCCCGGCAAAGTCGCCAATGAATCAACATTAGCATCATTCAGGTTAATTTTTTCGTCTACCATAGCGGCATTGTATCATCAACTAACGATTATTAACGAATAGACTGTATTGCTATTATCAAAAAAGAGACCAAGCCTTAAAAATGAAGCCTTCAACGAGCAAAACACCGATATCCCGACGCATCAGCTACCTTTCATTGACAAAAAAAAGGCTTGTTTCTATACTCCTCACAGCATATCTCCAGTGAACAAAATCGGGAAAGAGTGATTTATGAGTGATGCACCAGCCCAGTTGATTATGCAACGAGGCCCTTCGGTCAATCAAGTTTACGATCTAACCCAAGAACGGTTGCAAATTGGGCGTTCTGCTGACAATGACATTCCCGTTAATGATGCTGAGGTATCGAGGAAACACGCCCACCTTGTTCTACAGCCCGATGGTCAATATTCAATCGAAGATTCAGGCAGCACAAATGGAACGTTTGTCAACGGCAAGCGCATTCAGGGCATCGTCTTGCTTCAAGATGGGGACCTCATTGACTTCGGTGACTCCATTCGCTTCCAATATTTGGAGCCAGTCTTCGCCCCAGTCTCCCCCCCAGAAGCTGAAGACGACACGGCTGATTTAGAGCCGCTTCCCGTCACGCCACCCCAAACAACACCAGCTCCCCGATACGACGCATCAGAAGAGGATGAAGCGTATTACGATGAGGATAGCCAACCCATTTGGGCACAACGCAATGTTCTCATCGGATGCGGTTGTGGGTTATTGCTCTTTGTTTGCCTTTGCAGTAGCTCATTACTTATCTTAGATTGGTATCGTCAAGGTGAACTGCTGTATTGTGGTGGATTACGGCCGTTATTTGAATTTTTACTCAACCTTGGGCCACTTGAATTTGATCCAGTTGCCTGCCCCACCGCCTCATTACAGCCAATTATATTTTGATTGATACGAATCGACTTGGGCATTACTTCAAAACG
Organism: Chloroflexota bacterium; assembly: GCA_039029915.1. Classification (GTDB taxonomy): domain Bacteria; phylum Chloroflexota; class Anaerolineae; order Promineifilales; family Promineifilaceae; genus QQUD01. Next base: position 2,217 of record JBCCFD010000525.1, on the reverse strand, counting down.
AACAAAAATTCATCAGACTAATTTTGCTCGTTGATTCTTTTTTGTTTGCACTAAATCCTAAGCAAATTTTTGATTCTTATTTCAATATCTTTTTTCATTCACATAAATTGTGACTTTCTAAAACTTTTGTTGTCTAAAGGGTGAAGTGACAAAATGAAGTGACAATCATTTGTCAAATGAAGTGACATACCCGGACATCTATAAGTTCAACGAAGCTTTGCTCCGTTGATGGAGACAATTTAAATAATGGATGAAATTGTAAAAGCAGTATCGGAAAAAACAGGTTTGCCAGAGGCACAAGCCAAAATGGCAACTGAAGCGGTTCTTGAATTCTTGAAAGAAAAATTACCAGACCCCATTGCGGGTCAAATCGATACCCTGTTGGAAGGTGGCAATGCCTCATCAATGGGCGACGTCGGCAACTTGCTCAACATGGGCAAAAACATTTTTGGCAAAAAATAGCCATCTATTCTTAAAGTAATTGGTAAATGGAAAGAAGTCGTTTGATAGCGACTTCGACAAACGCTTTCTGTTTACATAAATAACAACGTTTTTTCGTTCGATAAACACAACCTCCTACAGTAGAAACGGCCGTTTGATTACAATCAAACGGCCGTTTCGCTTTTCCATATAACAAGCTAATTGTGAAATTGGTTATTCAAAAGATAGTCATCTCCCTTTCAACCAATCCCCAACCGCTCTTCCATGCTTACCTTAGTACAATCTGCAGCACTTCCCCTTCAGCAATCTCCACTTCTTCAATCACCGTGGTTGGAGAGGTTCGAATTTCAACGGTATAGGTGCCAGGCGTCAAATCAAGCGTTGGGCCACCCACACGACTACTGGCAACTAAATCACCATTCTCATCACGGACAGAGTAGAATGCCCCTGAAGCGGCGCGCATCGCATCGATTAACTGCCCTGGATTGCTGACATCATAATACTGCCCGCCACCAATTGTGGCCCAGCGCGTAAACTCATCCTTCAATGTTTGATCAGCAATCGCCAAACCAACAATATTCACTTGAACATTAAAGCCAGCGTCAACAAGCTGTTGAATGGCACCAGCCGGATCACCGTCACACGTCTCCTGCCCATCGGTAAGCAATACAACAATGCGCTCTTCCTCAGTGGCATCTGCTAAGTCATTCACAACTTCTAGTAAAGACGCACCGATGGCTGTATTGGCATTAAATTGCGGTTCTGCCTCTGCCACTACCCTATTAAACACATCACGATCAAGAGGCCCATACGGGACCATTAAATCTGAACGACAAGCAAAGTCACCTTCAATGTTTCCAAAGATACGCAAAGCAGTTGGCGTTCCTTCTGGGAGCACCTCACCGGCAATATTGTTTAGGGCCTCTTTGGCGATATCAAAGCGGGTCGTGTTATCAATCGGCTCAACCATACTCCAAGAGGCATCCAAGATGATTTCAACAACGGGTACACCTGAAATTGACACGGTTTGAACCTCATCACTGCCTTCACCAACCTCGCTGGTGCCAGCATAAACGAGTTCAAGGCCACCAATGGCTTCGCCAACGACAGCACGCAATGCGGCTTCGGCTCGTCGTGAACCGCTCACATCAACAGCACGTGCGGCAATGGTGTATGCACCGGCGCTGAGATTAGCAATGAACGTCCAGTTACCGTCAGCATCCGCAGCGGTTTCGCCAAGGTATTGGCCATCAACAAATATTTCAACGCGATTGCTCGGTAAAGTCCGTCCAGAAATCGTGACATCGCCTGTGTTATCGTCATTTAGCGTAATATCTGGGGCGTTAAGTGACACAAACGGCAATACACGAACAGACAATGCATCACTTACAATATCAGGGAACTCAGCTAGCTGTGCCTGAACTGTATATTCACCTGCGCCAACGGGGGTTGGTGTCATCCATGACCAGTTGCCATCAGCATCAGCCGTGACCGTGTCTACAATTTCACCGTTGACCCAAATATTAACATCTCTTCCGGGGACGGTAACTCCGCTCGTCGTCAGATTACCATTGCCGTCATTTTCAACGGGTCCTAGAGTAATCGTCCCCACAACCGGCACTGAAATCGAATCAGCTAGCTCGGTGTCGAGAAGCACATCGCGGTCTTCGTTATTAAACATCAATCCACGCACCGAGTAGTCGCCTGCCGGACCTTCTAATGTAAACGGAAAAGACCAATTACCGTCGCCATCTACCATTGGTGAGCCAATGATTT
>JBCCFD010000524.1:0-5095 GCA_039029915.1 Chloroflexota bacterium | reverse complement strand
TTGCAGGAGCGACACCAGCGGATTGTCTTGCCCTTCGCGGAGCGCTGCCCACGCCTGCAGGCTAGCATCCCGAATCCATTCGTGCCCATCTTGCCGACTGCCACCTGCACCGACAAGCACCATCAACACGCGCTCAGTGGCAGCGAATGGGCCGTAGATAGCCATATTTCGAGCAACGGCCGTTTCGTCAATTACCATCTCAGACACAATTCGGATTGAGCGTTTTAACAGCTCATCCGTGGCTAGAAAGCCCTCCGACTGGAAGATGCGCCGGTTGGCAGAGTCATCCAAACTGCGTTCCAAAATCGCCTGGCTGGCGTTGTCCCAAGCCACGGCGGGTAAGCCCGCCACATAGCGGGCCAGCGAGCAGATATTCTCGGTGTTGATTGGATTTCGCTTAAACGGCATCGCGGATGAGCCAACTTGCTTCTTGCCAAATGGCTCTGCCCACTCCCCAAACGGAGGCGATTGAAGCACCCGAAAATCGAGCGCAAATTTGTGGAGCGAAGCCGCAATACCGGCCAGCACCTGCTGAATGCGTAAATCTTGTTGGCGGGTATACGTTTGGGTGGCAATGGGGAAGGCTGGCAAATTAAGCACCGCCATCGCCCGCTGCTCCATCTCCAGCGCGCTCATTGGCGAGGAAGTCAGCAGCTCATCGTAACTAGCTTGGGTGCCAACCGCCCCTTTTAGCCCTTTACCCCGCAGGTTTTTAATCAAATTTTGCAGGTCAATTAAATCATCCAGTAAATCTTGGGCATAGACGGCGAAGCGATACCCAAGCGTGGTTGGTTCGGCAGGCTGAATGTGGGTGTGGGCCATGGTGGGCATAACGGCCGTTTCTTCAATTCGCTTAACCAAACAGTTCAACAGCGCCTTGAGCTGTGCTTCAATCAAAACGGCCGCTTCTCGAATGCGAAGCGCATCCATATTGTCCGTAATATCGGCACTGGTTGCTCCCCAGTGGATAATGCCGCCACCCACCGCACACTGCTCTGCAAAGGTGCGAATTTCAGCCATGACATCATGTCGGGTTTCTTTTTCAATTTCTAAAGCACGGTCAATATCAACATCAGCAGCATGTGCTTTTAAATCAGCCAGTTGAGCGTCAGTCACCAATCCAGCCTCGTTTTGGGCAGTAGCTAAAGCCACCCAAACCTGCCGCATCAAGCGTCGCTTATTCTCTTCCGACCAAATTTGGCGCATCGCTTCAGACCCATAGCGCCATGTAAAGGGTGATATATAGGTGTTGTGTGTAAACATTTTAGCTGTGAGCTGTGAGCTATGAACTATGAGCTGTAAAGCTAAAAATGCTCACAGCTCACAGCCCATGACCCATAGCTATCTATCTCCTCGCTTGATAATTCGGGGCTTCTTTGGTAATTGAGATGCCATGCGGATGACTTTCGATAAGACCCGCGTGTGAAATTTGCACGAATTGGGATTTTTCATGGAGCTCTTGAAGCGTGCCTGCCCCCACATACCCCATCCCCGAACGGACACCTCCCATCAGTTGATAGAGAATGTCTTCAAGTTTGCCACGGTAGGGCACTTGACCCTCAACTCCTTCAGGAACGAGTTTGTTCCGCTCTTTGCGTGCCCCAACGCCACTGCTGTAGCGGTCAGCCCCGTGCCCCTGCATCGCGCCCAAACTGCCCATACCGCGATACACTTTATAGCGACGCCCTTCGTAAAGAATAATTTCACCGGGGCTCTCTTCTAAGCCCGCCAACATCGAGCCTAACATCACGGCATCTGCCCCCGCAGCAAGCGCTTTAACCACATCACCAGAGTATTTCAATCCGCCGTCTGCGATACAGGGAATATCGTGTTTTTTAGCTTCAGCAGCACATTCAAGAACGGCCGTTAATTGGGGCATCCCCGCACCCGCCACAATGCGCGTAGTACAAATCGAACCAGCCCCGATCCCAATTTTGACACAGTCCGCCCCAGCCTCAGCTAAATCTCGTACGCCTTGCGCTGTTGCCGCATTACCCGCAATGATGGGTAAATTGGGATATCGCTCTTTGGCCTCACGAATCGTTTGCAAGACGAGCGCCGTATGTCCATGAGCCGTATCAATCACGGCAATATCAACTTGGGCTTTGACGAGGTGCTCTAAGCGAGCCAGACCGGTTTCCCCTACCCCAATGGCAGCGGCGCAAAGTAAACGGCCGTTGTCGTCACTAACCTCATTTGGATAATCCACTTTCTTCAAAATATCCTTGACTGTGATAAGCCCCTTCAAAATGCCCTGATTATCAACAAGCGGCAGCTTTTCAATGCGGTGCTGATGCAAAACTTCCTTAGCCGTTTCAAGCGTTGTGCCAACAGGGGCAGTCACGACGTTTTCACTCGTCATGAAGTCCGAAATAAGCTGTTTGCCCGGTACCACAAAACGCGTGTCTCGATTCGTTAAAATGCCGACCAGTTTCCCATCATCATCCGTGATGGGTACACCCGAAATATGGTAACGGCTCATAATCGCTTCAGCCTGCTCAAGCGTATCTGATGCTCTTAACGTAACGGGGTCAACAATCATGCCAGCCTCTGACCGCTTGACCTTATCCACTTCATTAGCCTGCTCTTCAGGTGATAAATTGCGATGAATTACCGCTAAGCCCCCCATTCGGGCAAGCATAATCGCCATTTGAGCTTCACTCACCGTATCCATCGCCGCCGACAAGACAGGCACATTTAGATGAATATCACGAGTGATCCGCGTTCTAAGCTCCACCTTTGCAGGCAAAACCTCTGAATATCCGGGGACTAGTAAAACATCATCAAACGTTAACGCCATTGCGTTAAGCTTCTCCAATTGAGCCATTTTTCCTCCGATTGGTTGATGGGAATGATTCTTTTTAGTCGTCTCCTAGAAAATCTTAGCAACAGCAACCCGTTAACTTTGCAAGCCAATCTCGTTAATAATGCTGGCTCGCTTTAGGCGACTATTTAATTTGAAACAGACCCTTTATTGATTTGTAAAAAGTGGGATACGTCTTGTGCTTGAGCAGTCGTTGCAACTAAATAAAAAAACTGCCAACTTAACATGCATTTGGGAAATAGGCATGATTGTTAAGTAAACCTGAAAAGCAATTGATAATACCTGCGCTAAGTACTTTGTTACCAAAGCTTTTAAGTATTCCTTCTCTAGAAGAAGTTTAATTATCTTTTGTAACGGAATACTAAGATAAGGTTTACCTATTAGGAGAAAAGAAAGAGCGAATAGACATTCTGACTTTTGAGGACTTTCTTTTCTCCAATTAAGGATTGGCAGTATAGAAAACAATTTTCAAAAAGGTGACTTCATTACCCATCACCTTAAGTGAAACGAAGTTCCGAAGCTTTTATCTAACGCGTTTTTCAATTTAGAAACTTCGGAACACTTTAGCTATTCGAAAAGTAAATTCTAAAAACTAAGCTTTAGCTTTGTGAACGATTCACCTTTGGCTTTAAAGCCCGTTTGCGACGACGTTGGCGACGCGCGCTTTCTGGCAAACGATTGGTGAAAGACAAGAATAAGTAAACACCAACGAGTGCGATCAAAATAGCGATGACCATTGAGTAGGTCACTGGGCCAGCGCCAATGGTCGCTTGATCAGGTCGGAATAGTTCGATCCAAGCTCGGTTGCCACCCCACCAAATGAGGAAAACGCTAAACAATGTCCCAGGTTGCCATTGGTCACGGTACCGATTGTTGAGGTACAGGAGCAAAATAAACCCAAGCAACAGCATAATCGATTCATACAAAAAGGTGGGGTGAAAACGGGTTTCCGCAGGAAATTCCGCTAAGTTGCTAAACTGAGCCAAACGGAACTGAGGATCAATTAAAATGCCCCAAGGCTGGCTGGTTGGCGGGCCATAAAGCTCTTGGTTGATAAAGTTACCCCAGCGGCCGATCGCCTGCGCAATGAGCAAAGCGGGGCCAGCCACGTCAGCATAATGCCAAATGCGCAGGTTTCTGAACCAAATGTAAATGACAGCCACAACAGCCGCACCCACGAACCCGCCAAGAATATTGACGCCACCAGCGCGAATATTAAGCACTTCGCCAAGTGAGCTATATTGACGGCCGCTTTGCAGGACATCTAGGGCGACGTAGGTCAGTCGAGCAAAGATGTAACCAGCAAATACAACAACAATCACGCCATTGTAAAGCTCATCTACATCTTGGCCTCTTTTTTCGATTTCGCGAGCCGCCCACAAAACGCCAATGATGATTCCTAAAGTGACCAGAATGCCGTACCAAAAAATAGGTAAGGAGGTGGCGTTTCCAGGAAACCACTCTGGTAAAGGAATCGTAAATGCGACTCGATCAATATTTAAATTATCAAACATGGTATGCCTCTTCGTCTAAAAATTCATGTTACAACGATACGGCCGTTAAATTAACCGCCCAATTTTTTTGGATAATACTTCGTTAAATAAGAAATTTTAAATTTTTCCAGAGAAGAAGTATTTGAAAACTTTGGTAACAAAGTAATAACCTTTCGCTAAAAAGTTCAGTTACAAAAGAGAAAAAGATTCTAGATCTTCTCTATTCGCAAACACTTTTCTCTCTTAATCCAAGTAACCCAGCCCGCGAAGGCGCTGTGCTAGCTGGTCATCCATTTCTACTTGATGCCCAGCGTCAACTTCTTTTTGTTGGAGCTCCACTGATGTTTGAATACGGTTGAGCTCTTTGGTCAGCTTTTGGGTTTTTAACGGCCGTTTCTCTACGATATCTTCTAATTCTAACGGATCAACAGATAAATTAAAAAGTTCTTTTCCAATTTGCTCGACATCCACCAGTTTATAGTTTTCACCGTCCTCAGATTTTACAACAGCTCGGCGGGTTGATAAACAATGATACTGCTCTAAAAGTGCCGGATTTCGGCTTTCAATTGCCTTGATAAACGTCAAAGGCGGGTAGATCTCACTGTAGGCAACAACCTGACCTTCATCGGGTCCAAACACAGGTTTCGCCAAAGATAGATCGCGTACCTGAACAGGGTCGAGCCCGGTTCCTTCATGGGCAAAATTGGCCGCATCCAAAATCGTGTGGAAGATACGTCGGGTGCTTACCGGTTCCGTCACCGTCTTCGGCTTAGAAAAT
>JBCCFD010000523.1:0-5096 GCA_039029915.1 Chloroflexota bacterium | reverse complement strand
GCTAAACCCCAATCAGGACGGCGCGGTTGGTAAGCTTCTCAAAGCGGTACAGGGCTGTGGTTGGCAAGCAGTTCTGCAGGCGATGCTCATCTCCATCCTGTTTCATTTTATTTTAGCGGGCTGGTGGCTCACATCTGGGCTAGCCTTTGGGCAAGACGTTTCTTACCTGTATCATCTGTTCATCATGCCGCTGGTGGCGGTCCCCCTGCTAATCCCCTCCATTGCGGGGCTGGGTCCCCGTGAAGCGATTGTGCCAACGCTGTACACGGTCGTTGGGGTCGCCCAAGAGATCGGTGTGGGCATGTCGGTGATTGTCTTTGTGATTACGCGACTCTCTGGCTTGGTCGGCTTGCCATTGTATCTGCTCTCACTGCTGCGCAGCACGCTAGAAAAAAGAAAGGCTGAAGAGCCTGTTGAATCTTCAGTCTAAATAATTTCCTCAAATAGGGGCATCTCCTTTGTGTTTGGTTAGATAAATCTAGCAACCAAACCTTATTCATTGACCCTAACGGCCGTTTCTCAACTGAAACTTAACCACCCGCCAAACAAACGCATCATAATCCGATTTCACATCCGGTTCAAACCCATAACTCAAATAAAGATTAACGGCTGGAAGCCGGCCTGAGCCGGTTTCTAACTTCGCTTTTTTGTGACCTAGGTTTTGGAGCGTGTTGAGAACGGCCGTTAACAGCGGCTTTGCCAGGCCGCGCCCCTGCTCCTCAGGCACAATGGCCACCCAGTGCACCTTCCCCCACACCTCGTCATCCCACCAAGCAGACGCCGTCCCTACAACCTCATCCTGTGGATTGATTAAGTAGAACTGGCGCGCTTGCAAAACGGCCGTATCGTTGCCAAACTGCTGCGCAAACATCTCTGGGGGAAACAAATTCAACGTGTCAGCTTTGAGGTGAATCTCGCGCCAGTGGTGCTCATCACCGGCCTGATAGGGGCGCAGTTGATAACCATCGGGCAATGCACACTGGGGGATATTAGCCAGGTTTGGCCGAATCATATGAACGGGTTCATTACCGATATCCCACTGAAAAAAGCGCCATTTTAGCCATCGATAAAGGTTACGCGGGGCCATTTCTTATTGATTTCCTTTTTGTGATACCGTTGCCGAAACTCTTCGAGCGTCACTTTGCGCTTATTGCGACGCAGTTTAAGTTCAAACAGGTCGGAAAGACCACACGGCGCGAAAATTTTCAATGAATCATTCGGCAGGAGGCGAACAGCCACGGCCGTTGCTGTTTCCGGCCAGCCAGCCACCCCGTCTTCAGTAGAGCGGTACGGGTCCACCGAGTAGCCAAAGTACGCTTCATGCCACGTGTGTACGGCCGCTTGGTTGGTGGCTTCCCATTCAAATTGGGGGTTTACGGCCGTTAAGGCCGCATTGGCCTCTGCATCTCGCTCTCGCCTTAAATCATGAGGATCAAAAAAGGCGACATCCACATCATTCAAAGGGGTCGGCATCTCATAATCATGCAGATGGTCCCACACCATATTCCGCAACAAGCCGGCTCCCACATACCAATCTGGCAAATCAACCGCTCGAGCCGCTTGTAGAATAGGCAGTACGATTGGAGACGCAAGAATTAACGCCGTTAATTCATTTTCAAATGGTGCATCTTGGCGCATTGAGGGTCTATCCTTTGCCCTCCACCAGACGACGTGAATTGTGCACAATCATCTGGTGGACCTCATCTTTTGAAAACCCAGCCGCCAGACCCATATCCGCCGCAATCGCTAGGCCATCTTCAACGGGCGGCTTGCTGGGTTGGCCTAGATCACTGGCAAAATATACTTGCTTAATCCCCGTATACCGAATGTTTTCAAAAACGGTCTCCCACGTGTATTTCTTAAAAAAAATTGAGGCAATGCAGTGTTCTAAAAAAGCGCCCCGCTCCGCCAGGGCGGCTTGGTCAACGGGTGACAAGTTTTGGGTTGGAAATTCGGGATGGGTAATGGTGATTCGTTTAACCCCAGCATCCAAGGCCGCATCCACAACGGCAAAGATTTCGTCTCGGCTCAGATGGGCTGTAGCAAGAATCAGATCATGTTTAGCGATAGAGCGCAATACGGCCGTTACTTCTGGCAGTAGATTCATCTCTTCGTCAACTACCTTCACCGCTTCACTAAAAACCCCCTCACGCCTCAGCTGATGCTGCATATGGGCCCAAAACGGGATATTGGCACCCGGCACAGGCGCCTGTCGCCCCACCGGCTCGTTTTCAGCATCAACCGTGGGAAACCAAACCACTTTGGTACCCTCTCGGGCCGCCATCTCCACGGCTAGCGCATTCATGCCCCCAATCGCTTGATTGAGACAAATCGCCCCCATCACCTTCACATCGGATACCATTTCACGGGCCAAAGCAGCTCGTCCTGCCGTCGAAGAATAATGGGATTTGATGACAAACCCACCAAGCCCCACTTCACGAAACTTTTCAGCAATCTCAATATCGTGCCCAATCCGCTGGATCACGTCAGGACCACTGTGGATGTGCATGTCGTATGCCTCTTTGACTAACTCTCTAGCAAGTTGACTTGGGATTGGGTGCGTCATGCAGTCAATGCTCTTTTCAATCGCGTAATCTCAGCGAAATGATAGTCGTCATGTTCAGCGATAAAGTAGACGAGGTCAATGGTGCGAATTGGAATTTGTAAGCGGGGGTGTAGTGCAGAACGCTCAACAATTGGAGCATCAAGCCAGTCTAGCTTTTTAACAAGCGTGAAACGGGCGCGACGAAAACTGCTTAAAATGTCGGTTATTGAGTTGGTATTATGCTCTGCTTCAAATGTGGCTTGGTTGGTACCATCCCAACTTGTTAATTGAGCAGCCCCGGCCATAAGCTCATCAAGCCGCTTCATCCAAAGGGCTTCTAAATCAAGCAGATGTCCAATATTTTCTTGAATTGACCATTCATCATCATGCTGTGTGATCAAAACTTCGGTTGGTAAATCCCGGACAATGTCTTCAGCATGCGCTGGTCCGCCCCTAGCTCTTTCAACCGTACTCGAAAACATCCCAGCAGGTAAATCAAACTTAAACTCTCTCTCAACCCAATCGTATGATTTCATCTCAACAGCCTCCTGCTAAGAATTAATCATACTGTATTTTTCATGCCGTGCCGATGATGGAATTTGTGATTTTGGCTAGTGGTGCACCAAACAAGGTTTGACGGGTAAGTTTGGTGCACCTTCAAGTAGTCCTCATCATCGTCACACCTTGCAAAAGATCTTTGGCGGACTACTAGTTCAGCGTCAACACCTAACTTTCAATTGGGGTTAAATTAGGTGTTTGATTGCCAAGCGCCATGTAACTTTGCCGGGAAAGGCGGGCATTATAAATCGTTGGCAATAGTAACAATACCCAACCCAAAGTCGCCGGAACATCGTCGAGCCGAAAATTTCCTGACTGCACAAGTTCAATGATAGTGACGATTCCCCAAAGGAGTAACATGATTGCGCCCAAACTATTAAAAATGATTGAGCCTAACCAGAAACGTTTAATCTTTTGGATATTTATCATTTGGTTACGGCCGTGTTTGATGTAAAAAACAAACAGCGTTATGCCCAATCCCCAAATCAGTAATGGCCAAATGATAAACGCGCCATAGACAGCAAATAAAGTAAAAGGGGCTACCTGAACCATCCCAAGAATAGCGAGTTTCCACGCATTTTTCGCTGATATATTCATAAGTTCATCTCCGTTTCTGATTAGTATGATTGATTAGAGGTGAACGATGAAGTGCCCTATGACATGAATTGAGGTGACTCGCGTCACGGCGTGAGTTGCCTATGAATTGATTTTATGGTTTTTGAACAAAGGTATTATCTTGTAGGGTGGCGGAGAACGGCCGTTTAGAACTTCTCTAATAGGCGCTCTGGAGTCAGAATACCCGTTTGTAACCATTTTTCGTTGTACCCAAGTAGTTCAAGTTCTTTTTGATACATCTAGGATTCCAGCCGTAAACGATTTGCGGTATCCTGATTTGCCACAGAATAAACAGCCTCAGCGGGTGTAAGCAACCCAACATATTTAGGATTTTTTACATTTTGGCGCTGAGCTTCTACAAAATCGCTAATATCTTCAATAGCAAGAATCGCGTCCCCTTTGAACCCCTGAAGCATTTCGCCTCGCAGGCCCAGCTGAATCGCACGACGCTCTTCTTTTCCACCTGATGGGTTATGATCTGGGTCCCACTGCAAGCGTACATCAGATTGAGAAACGGCCGTTTGCCAAGCCTCGCGTGTGGCATACATTTGGGGATCATATGAAGACGGCACGGCTAGGTTGAGGAGGTTATCGAAAAACGGCCGTTTTAACTGAATCGCCAGCGTCACCTCCTGATCCACCTTTATCCCTCACCCTGAGCGATATATCATCCATAAGAAATTAGGCTTGGGTGAACGGAAACACCAATTTTCAAATAAGCACAGTGGTAAAGTTTCCGTTCCCTTGGTAAATGGAAGGATTCTACCAAATTCAAGTCCAGAGCTATTTCCTTCCATTTACAATATCCTACTCATGCGTGAGAACTTAAACTCACCCCCAAAATAGCCGTGCTTTGCCGCAAAATGCCCAATCGACGGCTTATACGCTTGATAAACCACAATCGACTCATCATCAAACTGCGCCATAATGTGCCGACCACTTTGGGGCCAATATTGTTTCTGTTCTTGGTAAGACGCTACTTGTAAATTCATTTAAATCAATCCACTCTGCCAGCCTAGGGACCTGAGCCTGTCGAACGCTTCACCCTAAACCAAGCTAAGAATCCAACCCAACTCCCTCAAGCAAACGAGGAATATCATAAGTCGTCAAAATTCCCAGCAGCTTTTGATCCTTTGCTCCACTATGCGTAATCAGAATCGCATCCAAGCTCTTGCCTCTTGCCGCAAATTGGTTAAATTGTTCTAAAGCATCATAAAACGTCGAATCACGTGATAGAAAGCAATAATGATCTTCATCTTCCGTAAAGGCCAAAGTATCTTCGATCGTTGTTTCATCTAAGCTGACGATTTCGTTTTTTATTTCTGAGGCCAACCAGCGCGCAATCGTTTCGGCAGTCAACAGGGCCATCACATTTTTG
>JBCCFD010000522.1:0-5117 GCA_039029915.1 Chloroflexota bacterium | reverse complement strand
TGAGCCCACCCGCGACGCATGAAAAATCAATCCGTCCGGCTCACAGCCTGAGTCTGGATATTGAAACAGAGCATCCAATGAGCCTGTTTTTTCTTCAGCCTCAGGATGCGCTTCTTTATAATTTTCTATGGACTTATTAAAACTGGAAACGTTGGTTTTGAAATCCTCAGGATGTAACATCTGTAGGAATGTGACACTGTTATCATTCGCCCGATCAATGGCGGTAGGTATCCAGCCTAGGGGGAAAGTCATAAGGTTACTCCTTGTAAATAGTTTGTCAGTTTGTTAGTTGATCAGCTAGTCAGCCTGTCAGCACGTCAGCTTGTCAGCTAAGAAATTGTGCTGAGGGCAGTCGACCTGTTGGTGCGATCTGCGTCATCCGTGCCAGCCGCGTTCTGTTTACATTCATTTGTCGGAACCGCCTTGTCGCGTGCCGTCTCTTTTGGTGTGCTAGTGTATTGGTTGGTTATTGAATGCTAATTACTGATTACCAATTACCAAGCGACCTTAGTTGTAACACTCACGCCGTGCCGCAAAAGCGAACGGCCGTTTCCAATAAAATGGCCGCTACATGCTTAACTGACTGTAAATCAACCCACTCTTCTTTGGCGTGGGCACCGCCGCCGTTAGGCCCAAACAAAAACGCATCCATACCCGCCTGATAAAACAGGGCGGCATCGGTCCAACCGCGACTGCCAACGTGCACTGGTTTGCGCCCAACGTGCTTTTCAAAAACACCTTCAAGCGTTTGGATAATATCAATATCAGCAGGAACAGCATACGGTGGGCGAGCCAGTTGAGTGGTGATGGTGGCTTGAAAAGTGTCATCTTCTTGGGCAAGCGCATCAATAATCGCCTGCAACTCTGCTCGGCAGCCCGCTTCGGTTTGACCGGGCGTCATGCGCCACTCAACCAGAAGTGTGCATTCACTGGCGTAGGTGCTGTTTTCTGTCCCCCCTTGGAGCTTCGCGGCGTGGAGTGAGGGCGGCCCGCAAAGGGGGTCGGGGGTACGGCTCCGCAGCTCTTTTTCAAGCTGATCAAGCTTTGCCAAAAAGCGCCCCATGCGCATATTGGCATCAATGCCCTTTTGATAGCGACTGCCGTGCGCTGCTAAACCCACTGTTTTGACCTCAAACCAAATAAACCCTAGGTGGGCTCGTCGAATGCGAACCCCCGTTGGCTCTGTCACGATGACGGCATCAGCTCGATACTTTTCAACAATTGCCGCAGACCCGATGCTAGCGTGCTCTTCATCCGCCACAAAGGTTAAGATTAAATCCCCCTGGAGCGCGGTGCCGCTTTCTTTAATCGCTTTGGTTACGGCCAGCATCGCGGCTAGGCTACCCTTCATATCAAGCGCGCCACGGCCGTATAAGTTGCCATCCCGAATTTCGCCCGAAAATGGTTGGATCATGTCGTCCGTATTGACGGTGTCCATGTGCCCGTTGAGCATCAGCGAACGGCCGTTTCCAGCTCCCTTCAACGTCCCGATCACATTGACCCGACTAGGGGCAAGCTCTTCAATTTCAACATCTAGCCCCAGCTGACGCAGCGCCTGAGCAATATAGTCCCCGATCTCCGCCTCCCCCGGTACGCCCGGCGTCAACGATGGATTTCGCGAATCAATTTGAACTAAATCAACCAAAGTCTGAGTTAAATACGCTTCATCAATCATGATGGACATAAGTGGAGAACAAAAAGTACCTTGAAATAAAACAGGGTCGCATAAGTTTTTGTTCTCCTGAAAGTAATTTTCATCGCCAAATTTTATACTCAAAATATTTGTTGAAAATTACTTAAACACCTCACATGTAAACTAAAATCTTTGATTTTCGAGAGAAGTACCAAAATTATACGTCTAAAAATTCAGCACCACCACATTTAAGAATGAGCCAATAGGATAACGGCACACCCAGTTGGTCATTTCGACCAAAGCGGGTCATTCTGATATTTTGAGTGAAAAAGCTCGTAGCGGCGCGGAGAAATCGCTGCAACCTGTGCCAAAAATCATCTCTTTTGGCAAAATTCAGAGGGACTTCGCGTGAAACCATCACGACATTTCGCTTTGCAGATTTTTGAAGAGTTGTCAGAAAGTAACGAAAAGCCATACGCTACATCCAAAAGTGACGTATGGCTATTTAATTGTCTGTATTCAATGACGCAGTATGCTAATTTAGCCAGCAGGATGAGATTTAAACGGCCGTTTCGACACTCTCATCTCCCGAAATCGATAATATCCCAGTTTGTGCAACGGCCTCAGCCAGCAGTTTGGCCAATAAGCCAGCAATAGCGCCCCCAAGCAACGCCCCAGCCACCACGCCGAGTTGATACAACAGATTGGTGTCTCCTAAACGGGCCGCTGTCCAAGCCGCCGCCAAGATCAAGAATCTTGCCACTGCCCCTCCAATGGCCATAATCCAATTGTCATATCGCTTATAGCGCGTCACAACAAAAGGTAGCTCAATGGCGATAGCATGAATAAGGTATAAAATGATCAGAAACAGACCGCCAGGCATCATCACACTGAGCACCAAGCCTACGATTAGCTGCGAAATTGCGGCCGCCATGGGTCGGCGCACCACGTACGCCACAAAAAAACCACCCAAAATAACGTATGAACTTAGCGGCACGCTCACAATGGGTCCCAACGTCAGCCCTAAGGCTGATGTCCCAAGACGAAGCGGAATGCTGGCTATTGCAACCGCCAATGCCATCACCACCGTCACCATCAAATCACGCGTGGACCATTGAGCAAGCCACCCTTTTTTTATCGTTGTTTCGGTCATCGTCATTCTCCTCTCATTATGTGATCCTATGAATCGGTCGCATATCAGCTAGTCAGCGTGCCAGCAGTTCAGCCTGTCAGCAAGACGCCTCAACCTATACCGCCCTCTAGCTCTCTACCGCTTCGTGCCAACGATCTCCAAATAGGCCGCGTTGACAGCAATACGGCCGTTTTCTCCTACATTATGCTCATTCCAAAGTGCTTCCAGCTCAGCCTGCAGGCTCGCCTGTTTACCCTCATCCAGCCGCTTAAATGCACTTTGCATTGCTCGACTGTGACGTTTAAAGAAATCAACCACTCCCTTAGCGTCCATATCAAACGTCATCGGCAAGGTGCGATCATAAAATTGGCAATCCACTTGCTCTCCAAAATACCCATCAACAACATCCCGTTTCCCCCACTCCGTATTGCTGGGTAAATTAGGCGGCATAGGGACGTATTTGGCCTGAGTCGCAAATAGTTGCCCAATGATGCTCTTATCGGTCCAGGCCATCAGCGCAATGGTGCCCTGCGGCTGGCAAACCCTCACCAGCTCCTCCGCGGCCAGCTTCTGGCGCGGAGCAAAGATAACGCCAAAACTGCTGGTGATTAAATCAAACTGATTATTGTCGTACGGTAACGCTTCGGCGTCCCCTTCATCAAACTGGATAGATAGCCCTAATTCAGCGGACCGAACCCGAGCAACCTCTAATAGTGAAGGCGCAATATCCACACCGACAACATTTGCGCCTCGCTGGGCCAGTGGAATTGAGCAGTTGCCCGTTCCACAGGCCACATCCAACACCCGAGATTGATCATCAAGCGTCAATCTCTTAACAAAATCACGTACCCCTACTTCCAGCACTTGTCCAAATGTGCCATAGTCTGACGTATTCCAAGATTCAAAAATTCTCGCCTTCAAATTTGCTAAATCGGTCATCTGTTAATTATCAATCCTTTTGCGTTTGCGTGAGTAAGCATTTCAGCTTGTCAGCCGGTCAGCAGCTCAACTTGTCAGCAAGAGCGCTTTATAATGGCCTCCCTCTCGCTCCATGCTCTCGCTTTATTCACTCAGCTCGTTAGCTCTGCATTTTGCGTCATCACGCCGCTTTGCATGACGGCATCACCAATCGCTTTTGTGAGCCAGCCGCCTATCAAGCCTGTCACTACTGTAATGATCACAACACCACCCAAAGCCAAAGGGCTCAGCGCCCCAAGCCGGAATGGCACCCAAATCAAACCAATCCCAATGAGATTGTAAACTAAGCCACAGGCAAGCATAAAGGGCAGAGAGTAGTTGCGATATCCCCCAATAGCAAAGCTGATTTCCACCAAAATCCCACCAATTAGATAGCCAAAAATGGTGGCTAACCCAGCCGGTAAAAAGGGGCTAGACACTAAACCCATGACCAAAGCGGAAATGATTGCGGCCAAAGGGCGGCGCACGATATAAGCACCGGTATAAACAATGACAATAATTAGTGGTGACACAATGCGGTTTCCAAAAACACCAATAGCCGCCTCGAGCGAGGTGCGCACCCACGCGCCCGCAAAGGTGATTAAGGCCAGCACCAGTGAGATCATGACCAGCACCAGAATATCGCGTGTTTTCCACGATTTTAAGCTAAATTTTTCTCTAAACGTTGTTGATTGTTCCATTTTCTCTCCTGAGTAAGTAGCTTGTCAGCAGTTCAGCTTGTCAGCAGTTCAGCTTGCGACGCTGGAAAGCAACCTTCGGTTGCCTGCCGCCCTTTCGCTCTAGCTCTAGCTACTTCCATTCACCATTCACCGTTTTCTATGTATCATTCTTCACCTTTGAGCGGATGGGACGGCTAATGGCGTAGGCTAGCAAAGCAAAGAGTGTCGAGGTAACAACGGCCGTTCCCACAACCACCACTGATTGCCAGCCGGTCAATCCTAGAGAGCCGTGGCCTAAGAAAGAGCCACCAGCTGCTAACACGCCTAATATGGCCCCGATTGTGGCCAGCAAACGGCCGTTTCCCGGCTGATACCGCGTGATGAGCGCGATGATGCCCTCTGCAATCAATCCCGTCAGCGTCATCGACAGCAAAGAATCCCAAAAGTAGGGCGTTAAAATCCCCATCAGTAGCCCAGCAAGCGCCGTTGTGAAAACGGCCGTGCCTCGCCCCCCAACAACGCAGTACGCCACCAGCCCGGGCACAAACAGCACCCCCATTCCCGCCGTGAGAATAAGAACCAGACGAAATGTCTCAGCCGTAGGCGTGGCAAGAACACGCATCATGGGGATCGATCCAGTGAGCACCGGCGCCAACAAAACACCACTTAACGCCCCAATGCCTACCCAAACAAGCCACTTTCCGCTCCCATTCGC
>JBCCFD010000521.1:0-5169 GCA_039029915.1 Chloroflexota bacterium | reverse complement strand
TTTTATATTCCTCCTGTCTTGGCCAAGAATGATCATGAAAATTAATTAATAGTGTTGAAAAGTTAATTTATTGATTGACTTTTATGGAGTGTGTGAGATGTTGCGCGACAAAACATTACGGCCGTTTCTTACGCTGTGGACAGGGCAGGCGTTCTCATTATTGGGATCACAAATTGTTCAATTTGCCATTATTTGGTGGTTAACACAGCAGACAGGGTCTGCCACCTTATTAGCGACAGCCTCATTGGTTGGTTTACTGCCTCAGGTAATTTTGGGTCCATTTATTGGGGTGTGGGTCGATAGACTCAATCGTCGGCTCATTTTATTCGCCTCAGATGCGGTTATTGCCGTTGCTACAATCGTGCTTATGGCTTTGTTCGCCTTGGAAATGATTGCCGTTTGGCACATTTTTTTGCTCTTATTTGTGCGAGCCGTGTTTGGAGCGTTTCATTGGTCAACGATGCAGGCCACAACCTCTTTGATGGTGCCTGAGGAACGTTTGACAAATATTCAGGGGTTAAACCAAATTGTGCAAGGTGGATTAAATATTGCGTCTGCGCCGTTGGGCGCATTGGTCGTTTCCCTGTTGCCAATGGCTGGCGTGCTGTTGATCGATGTTGTCACAGCAATCTTTGCCATCTTGCCCCTTTTCTTCGTTCATATTCCACAGCCCATTGTTTCTGAAGATGTAGATGAAGAAAAACGGCCGTCTTTTCTCGCTGATTTTCAGAGTGGGTTGCGCTACATTTTGGGCTGGCCCGGCATGTTATTCCTGATGGGGATGGCGATGTTTGCAAACTTTATGCTGGTGCCTGCAGTTTCGCTGCTGCCGCTTTTGGTGTTTGATTATTTTCAACAATCTGCATATTTTTTAAGCCTAATTAATGTTACTTTTGGTATTGGTATTATTGTCGGCGGCATGCTGCTGGCTTCGTGGGGCGGCTTTAAGAAAAAAATTGTTACATCATTGTTGGGCATGCTTACTGTAGGAATTGGCATGGGCATCATTGGGTTTATACCCTCAGCGGGCCCACTTTATTTAGTTATAGCGGCCTCAACTATTGTGGGTCTTGCGTTGGCGGTAACCAATGGACCGATTCATGCCATTATGCAATCAACGATTGCCCCAGACATGCAGGGGCGGGTGTTTGCTTTAATTGGGAGTGCCACTTCTGCCATGTCCCCTATTGGTTTAATAATCGCCGGCCCATTAGCTGACCGTTTAAGCGTTTCCTTTTGGTATATGGCAGCGGGGATTGGCGCTTTTGTTGTTGGTCTGGCGGGCTTTTTTATTCCCCAAGTCATGAATATTGAAGAAAATCGAGTCGATATAGAAAGTGAGACAACAGAAGAAGAAACTATTATGGCCGATCCAGATGCTCAAAACCCAACATTGGTCTAAGTGAAACGAAGTCCCTAAGTGTAACGAAGTTGCTTCTTTGATTGAAAGACCGTCTTCGAAAGGCTCAATCCGCATTGGCATTTATCGTTTTTTTGTGAGACAAAGCACTTGATTTTAACGACTTAGAAATGGAGGCTGTTGTAATGAAGCAGTATGAAGGGCATTATCAACTGGATGATATGGTTGTGAAGGTGGGCGTCATTGACGAACAACTAACGATTGCCTTTTCAGGTGTACCACCAGGGTTCGAGGTTATTTTAGACCCTTTAAAAAATGCACATCATTTCAAAATGAACGGCGGGCCGGTTGATGGGGCAACGGCCGTTTTTCATTTTAGAGACCAAGATGTTCCAGAAAAGGTCATGGTGGGTGATGTATTTGAACTGCTTCGCGTTGACGGCGAGGCTGGTGCAGTGCATTCTGGTCATGGATTACTGCCGCCAAAATTAAACTTAACAGATAACAAGGTAAATGCATTTTCAGCATTAACAACAGGGTGGGTGCATGATGGACAAGGGGATGCAATTGATTGGCAGTTGCCGTACCCAAAATATGAATTTTTACAATATCTAGCAATGCAAGAACAGTTCATCTTTCATGGCTCGAACAATCGCGATATTGAAGAATTCAGCACACGTCGAACATCCCTAGAACTTAAAGATCGGAGCGGGCGAGGAAACAAACAGGCTGTCTATGGCACACATGATGGCTTGTGGCCTATGTTTTTTGCGATTGTAGATCGACCAAATCTGACGGGTTCCATTCGAAATGGGGTGATGTTTTTTAAAAATCAAGATGGTGAAGAACAGGCCGTTTATCATTTTTCGGTTAATAAAGATATTTTGGAGCAACGGCCGTATACCCAAGGTGCTCTTTACATTTTGCCTCGACAAACCTTTGAGCAAATCCCGATTGCAGATGGCGCGTTATCAAATGAATGGGCCAGTGAGGTGCCTGTAAAGCCATTGGCAAAGCTTTATTTGGAGCCTGAAGACTTTCCATTTTTAGAACAGATTGGTGGACATGATGATTCAGAACTGATTCGGGCATCGGACTTAACTGAACTGCTTGTTGAAAGGGTGGCAGGGTATTATAAAAAAGAGGCTGGTTTTGCCTTAAAACTAAATTGGGATGATGCTTATGGTCAAGACTTAATAGAATTTATCCTTATTCAAAGAAAATTAATGCCTACAGCCCAAATTACGCTTCGGTTTGAAGGAGATCAAGCGGTTTGGTATGAAATGCAAGGTCCCCCAGCCTATGAACAAGTTTGGCATGATAGACTTATTCAGCAGGGAAAACCTATAATAATAGAATGAATTATCGAGGTGTTATCGTCGTCAATGGATAAAAAACCTTTTCGACGTATCCGTAATACAGCTCTTTTGTGCATATTTTTACCTTTATTAGGTTTCGTCGTTTGGTTTTGTCACCCAAGACAATCTTTTGTAATGATCGAAAGAACCCATTGTTTGGGGACCTGTCCTGTTTATCAACTTACGATTTGGAAAGACGGCCGCATTTCGTATACAGGCGCGCATCATGTTAATCACACCGGTCAATATTCCAGTCGTATTCCTAGTGAAGAGGCGGAGAAGCTTTTTGACCTTTTAGAGGTGTTAGATGTTTACAGCTTAGATGATTATTCTTTTTATGGTGCCACTGATTCTCCGACCGCTTATGTTACTATTTGGGACCAAGGAAAATTCAATCAAATTCATCATTACTTTGGAGACTCTACTGCCCCCCCAAATTTATTTACAATTGAAAAATTGATCGATGATGCAGTCGCTGAACATGATTTGGTGTATAGAAGCGCAAGAACCTTTGCTGGAGAAATTGATATCATCGTGTCTACTGAACCTGTTGAATGTGGCTCATTGAATCAAGAGCAATGCTATCGTTACAAAGTGGTGGAGCAATTGCTTTGGAAAAAGTTATCGCCTGAGCTTTTGATAGGAGCCTCCTTGGAACCGAATCTTGAATACGTCCTTAAAGTTGAGATGGCGCATATTGTTTTGTCTCCAGGTGGTCATTCATATGACGAATTTAGAATCTTAGACGTGATTAGCCAAACGGCCGTTTCGCAGTAAATTCCCTCAGTCAAAATAAAAAAAGATCGTAGAATAGTTAAGATTGAAGCATAATTTTCTAATCGACTTTACCTTGGAGAAAAAATGTTAACTGACAAACAATCTGCCAAACTAGATGTTATTCGCAAATTTCCCAATGCATTAGAAACGGCCGTTGCGAACTTAACTGAAGAGCAACTCGATGCTTTTCCCATTGATGATGAGTGGAGCGTACGCCAAATCGTACACCACTGTGCTGATTCTCATATGAACAGTATTGTCCGCTTGAAGTTGATATTGACAGAGGATAACCCACCTCTAAAGCCATATGCCGAAGCACTTTGGGCAAAAACGGCTGACGTCACAGACGTGCCCATTTCAGCTTCTCTCACGTTGCTCAAAGGGCTGCATCAGCGTTGGGTTGTTCTTTTTGGCTCGTTAACCGCAGATCAGTGGCAGCGCACAGGATTCCATTCCGACCTTAAAAAACAGTTAACCCCCAATGACCTTTTGGATATCTATGAGCGCCACTGCACCGCACATTTAGAACAGATTGAGCGCACGATTGCGGCACTGGGAGAATAAGTTTGTTGCTGGTCTTAGCAACAAAACGCTCTTCATCATTTTCCTATGGCAACCTCAATCGCTTTTCAAACGGATAAACCGCTTTCCGCTTATGGCCCCTTAGCAGCGCAGGTGGAGGCGTATGGCTTTCCCGTGGTGACCGTCTACAACGATATGCTGTTTCAACCGGCTTGGTTTCCACTCATGGAGATGGCCCGACACACAAGCCGCATTCGATTGGGGCCAACGGCCGTTAATCCATTTACCTCACACCCCATCAACATTGCTGCTTATAGCGCATTGTTAGATGAAGCTTCAAACGGCCGCTCTTTTCTCGGCATTGCTCGAGGAAGCTGGCTAGAGTTTGTCGACATTGCGCCAGAAAAGCCCATAACGGCCGTAAAAGAAGCATTTACGGCCGTTCGTCACCTGCTGACACAAAATAAAGCTCCACATGAAGGCACTATTTTTCCGCTTGCGGGCGGTGATTCTTTTCGATGGCAAATTAAAAACGCTAATATTCCTTTCCTGCTTGGCAGTTGGGGGCCAAAAACGATAAAAGCGTGTGCCGATCAAATTGAAGAAGTGAAATTGGGTGGCAGTGCCAACCCAACAATTGTCCAGCAATATCAGAATGTTGTACCCGATCATGTTTCGCTGGTCGTCGGGGCAGTGACGGTTGTTGATGAAGATGGTGCCGCCGCAAAAAGAGTAGCTAAAAAAGAAGCCGCCTTATACCTTTCAGTGATTGCTAAGCTGGATCAGACGTTGGGTATTGAGCCTGAACTGATGACTCGCATTGAAAAGGCAACGGCCGTTTATGATTATGATACCGTTGCTCAAAATATATCTGATGAATTGCTGCAAAAACTCGCTTTTGCTGGCACACCAGAGGAGGTTGCTCAACAAGCTAACGAGCTGTTTCAGGCAGGAGCAGGGCGGGTGGAATTTGGGACGCCCCACGGATTAACGGCTGAAAATGGGTTAACGCTGCTTGGTGAGCGCGTGTTGCCTTTGATTCAAAAGTAATCGCTTACGCTCTCAAAACGGGACGTGTTAGGCAAGTTGCGCCCCCTTCGGCTTTAAGTGAAATCTCTTCCCCTTTGTAGGTCATCACGTCACATCCCGCGT
>JBCCFD010000520.1:0-5174 GCA_039029915.1 Chloroflexota bacterium | reverse complement strand
GCAGTTAATAAACCCAATGAATACATTAGCCATTTTAAAAACGGTTTTGATCTAGAGCCATTGCTCATAAATAATCCTTTCAATATCTCCAACAGTATTAAATTATAGTTTTACATCACTTTGAAAGATTCCTAAACTAACCTTATAAGATACCACCAACCTATTCTAATAAAATTCATTCTACGATGCGACAATCCTAAAATGCACTCAAATTAATTGGTTAAGGAAAAGGATTTATACTAAAATTTTTTCACATGGTATCAAAAAATATTTGTTAGACTATTCAACGGTATTCGTCAATATCATTTTCCATTTAGCTAAAGTTAAATCTGTCAGAGCATATCTCGAGGTCAAGGGCGGTCTTCGTCAATACATAAAACGTTTTGGGGCTGTGCCCGTACCTCTAGCCGTGCTTCTCCTCGTCCATTGAGACCGAGTGTGTTTGCCAACGAAACGGCTATTTTTCAATAATAGAGTCACGATTTTCACAAAGGTGGGGTGGTGAAACACTGTCCACATCTCGCATAGAAGACCTCGCTAGAGCAGGGCATAATTTGATGCGTAAAAGAGAACGGCCATACGGGTTAAATATGGCCGTTAATTTTGAACCTATTAGATTGCTAAATACAGGCGCAAAATATGAAACAAGAATGCTAAGAGCAGGCTTGCTATCATATGAATAATAGCAATTTTTATCTTTACATCGAGCTCCCTAAATTTTTTAAACATACGAACTGATCCTTTTACCAAGTAATTTCAGTTCATAAGAATTACGCTATAACTTTTCTAAAAAGTTGACATTGGGATGTTCTTAATTGTAAGATTATATAGCCGTTGCACAACGGTATATCAGTTATGTAATGTCTTATAAACATAAATATGACTTGCATATGGGTGATTACGATGGTCTAGATCGAATCACAGTTGATATTAGATGGAGCGTTCCACAATGTGGAGCGCTTTTTTTCAATGGGTGCATTATCTCATATTCTCACAGCGGCCGTCAAGAGTGAATCTTCAACAAAAACCCCATATACAGGGTTTTATATCATTAAATAGCATGTTTAGCATCTATATATGGGGTCGGGGGGTCAAATTAATGATTTGCCGCTACATATGGGTAAAAAAATATCTTAAACTCAAGATTAATAGACAATTAACCCACTAATTCTGGCAAAGTCTTCATAATGCACTGCAGCGTAAGTCTTATCGCGCCCAATTCTCTAAGAATTGAAAGAAACAGATACCTTCGAAACTTTTTAACGGGCCCATGATAAAACGGCCGTTTTATGCTTGCAGATCGTGATTGTCATTAAGGAGAAACGGCCGTTGTTATGCAAAAAACAAATTTTACCAGACGGGTTGCAGGACAAGATGACAGCCACAGTCGGCAGAGAAAACCTTGTTAAAATCAAATCAAGCTAGAATTTGCTTGCGTTCAGCTGTCGGTAAATCTTTCAGGGCATAGCGTACGACGGTGCCAGAGACCCCCTCAGCATGGTACCGCTTCACGACGTCTACGATGCGCGGTTTGTCACTGCGCATCATATCTTTGAGCGACCAGCCCACCCCTTTGCGCACCAAATCTTCAGGACTAAATCTCAAATGGTTGCAAAATAGAAGGGCGGGGTCATTAAACTGGCCTGACTTGGCCACTTTGCGTGTGAACAGCACCACGCTGGTGCGCTGTAGCCACATATCTTTATCTTGATTCCAGGTTTGCACCAATTCGAGCAGTTCATTAGGGTAAGCCAACAAGATGTCTCGCAAGAAAGTGCCTGTGAATGAATCCACCTTGCTCCAGCCGTGTAAACAGCGCGCATATTGGTCAACTTGTTCAAAACGATCTGGTGTGAAGTGATGCACCAGCGGCTCTAAAATAAACAAACCGATGTGCTGTTGCTCCCCATACCGCGACTCAATCAGACGTTCGGCTAGCTCAATCTGATCCCCTTCTGACAATTGGCGAATTGCTTTACGGTGTGTCTTAAATACGGCCGCTTTTTCCTTTGCCCGTACGCCATACCCCAAGTAGCGTGGGTCTGGCTCGTTGGCATCGGCAGCATAAGGGCTGTTGCGGCCAGCGGTTTCTAGATCGGTGATGATTTGGGTGTGGAGAGTAGTAATCATAGTTATTGGTTAATAGTTATTAGTATATTGGTGTATTAGTATACTGGTGTATTGGTCGGCTAGGTTATTGTGATATCACTAATATTACTAGTATAACAGCACACAATCACCGCTCTTCGATCCCTAAACCTCGGTCCCTAGGCGAGCACCAATCCCTAAGCCCTAGTCCCCAACCCCTAGTCCCAACTCCCCAACCCCTAGCCCTTAATCAAAGCCACATCAACCGCTTCGGCAAGGCCTCGACAGTCGATAATTTCGAGTCCTTTGGGGGTTTCGGTGAGTCGTTTCTTGGCAGAGCGAGGGATGATGCATTTTTTAAAGCCGAGCTTTTTGGCTTCTTTGAGGCGGGTTTCGAGCTGGCTCACGGCGCGGAGTTCACCGCTGAGGCCAATTTCACCCACAAAAGCCATGTCGGCATGGATCGGTTTGTCTTTGACTGAGC
Organism: Chloroflexota bacterium; assembly: GCA_039029915.1. Classification (GTDB taxonomy): domain Bacteria; phylum Chloroflexota; class Anaerolineae; order Promineifilales; family Promineifilaceae; genus QQUD01. The sequence continues at coordinate 2,602 of JBCCFD010000520.1, read as the reverse complement.
TGGCGATAGCGACTGCAATAGCCAGGTCGGCGGCGGGTTCGTCGATTTGCAAACCACCGATGACGTTGATGAAAACGTCTTTATCCGCTAGCTTGAGGCGAACGCGGCGGGTGAGCACGGCCGTTAACAGCAGCAAGCGATTGTAATCCACCCCATTGGCCGTCCGGCGCGGGTTGGAAAAGCTGGTGGCGCTAGCGAGGGCTTGGATTTCGACAAGTAACGGCCGTGTGCCCTCCATCGGCACCGCAATCGCTGAGCCCGGTGCATTAATTTGCCGCTCGGCTAAAAACGCTTCCGACGGATTCCGAACCTCCATCATTCCCTGTTCCTGCATCTCAAAAACGCCGACCTCGCTGGTAGCGCCAAACCGATTTTTAACGCTGCGAAGCAGGCGATACCGATGGAACGGGTCGCCCTCCAAGTAAAGAACCGTATCAACGATGTGTTCGAGGACACGAGGGCCTGCAATGGTGCCTTCTTTGGTGACGTGTCCCACCAAGAAAACGGTGATGCCTGTCGTTTTGGCTAGCTCCTGTAACCGGCTAGCGCACTCCCGCACTTGACTGACGCTCCCAGCGGCTGAGGTTAAATCTTCGGCAAAGGTGGTTTGAATACTGTCAATAATGGTCAAAACGGGGTTAACCGATTGAATATGCTCTTGAATGGCTGAAAAGCGGGTTTCGGTCACCAAAAACAGTTCGTTGGCTTTGACGTCCATTCGATCGGCCCGCATCTTGATTTGACGACTGCTCTCCTCACCCGAAACATACAGCGTCGCCCCGTGGCCGTTGGCAACATCAGCCGCAATTTGCAGCAGCAGCGTGGATTTACCAATGCCGGGGTCACCACCAACAAGCACAATAGAACCGGGCACAATGCCGCCGCCCAGCACTCTTGAAAATTCAGCCACGGGCAGCTTCATACGCGCGTAGCTATCTGATTTGATTTCATGTAAACGGGTTGGCTGGCTGGCAACGTTCGCATGGGCACGTCGATTTTTAGAAGAAACGGCCGTTTCTTTCACCAACACCTCTTCTTCCATCGTATTATACTCACCACATTTGGGGCACCGCCCCACATAGGCCGCCGTTACCCAGCCGCACTGAGAACAAACATACCGTGATCGTTTTTTTGCCATAATTTTGCCTAGCCGCCTTTTTTGCTACAATCGTTCTCAGTCGACGTATTGTGCCATATCTGTAACAAACCCTTATTGGAACATTTATTCTACAAACTAATAATAGTCACCAACCCTGATCTCGTCAATTGGCGTGCAGTAGGGCTTTGGAATTGATTATGGGTTAATTGGTGGTTAGTGATTGGTAACTGGTGATTGAGAAAGTTGTCCTGAGATTTGTCAAAGGATTGATTGTTGCCAGTTAGCTGTTGACTGTTGACAGCGAGGAGATTGAAAATTTGAATAAGAACAGACTTCTCATTGTCGCGTGGGTTGTTCTGCTTGGATTAGGTGCGTTTCAACTCGTGTCGCCGCCATCCGTCCTTATTGAGTGGGAAACACAAACTGAAACCAATAGTGCTGGCTTTAATCTGTATCGCCAGCAGGAAAGTCGCCTTGAGCAGACGCAACTAAATTCAACTTTAATCGCTAGTCAGGGCAGCAGCAGTCGCGGTGCCGTCTATCGCTTTACGGACAACAGCCTGCAAAAAGGGAACACGTACCTTTATTTCTTGGAGGAGATTGAACTTGACGGCACGGCCGTTTCTCACCCCACTTTCTCCCAAACCGCCCGCGTGCCCCACCTGCCGAGCTGGCTGTCCTGGCCCGTCGGGTTGGTCATCATTTTGACCGTGTTCGCTTTTGTTGAAGAGAGAAAAGAGATAGTGGATTGAGGGTAGAGGGTGGCATTTATAGAGGTGGCTTGAAATCCGTTATTTGTTACTTGTTATTTGTTACTTGTTATTTGTTATTTGTTATTTGTTACTTGCAACTTTGCAACCTTGCAACCTTGCAACCTGATATCTGACACCCAACACCAAACACCCAATAAAAAGGAGACCCCATGCAGTACAAGCAAAAACCCCATATTGTGCACGAAATCATAGAGGGAGAGATCGTGCTGCTGCATCCAGACAATGGCAAAATGCTGGTGCTCAACGAATCAGGAACGGCGCTGTGGTCGTTTTTAGGTGAGTGGCTAACGTTAGAGGAGATGATGGCGCGGTTTACGGCCGTTTACGACACCCCTCTCAAGCAGGCTCAACAAGATATTCATCAATTTATCACCACGCTCAACCAAAAAGGGTTGCTCGATGCGCAAGCCCCATAATAACAGTCACCAAAGAGGCGTCATGCATTTTATGACGCTGCTCCTCGTCACGATATTCGTGCCGCATAGTCAGCTCATCTCAGCCGAACCGCTCACCTTACCCATCGGTCAACAAACGCTCAAAATTGGGATTGATGAAGACGGCATTTACACGCTAACCGGGTCTGATCTGCAAGCCGCAGGCCTCAATTTAAGCGCGCTTAATCCCCAAACGGTGACGATGATGCATCGAGGGGAGCGAGTGGCGACGCGCTTTATTGGCGATAATGACAGCCAGTTTGAACTGAATGAGTCAATTCAATTTTATGGCTGGG
>JBCCFD010000519.1:0-5185 GCA_039029915.1 Chloroflexota bacterium | reverse complement strand
GACCACCATACGTCAGCGACAGCTCGCGATCGTGGGCCACGGCTCGATAGGCGTCGGATGTGGACATCTCGGCAAAATTAGCAATGGATGGATACTCCACAATCAGCACCATATCGGGGTGGTCATCTTCATCACCAATGACGGTCATATTCACCCGACCTGACCAAAGTAAACGCCCACCAACCGCTTCGAGCAGCGGCTGCACGTTACGGCCGTATCTCGCATACGCTTCAGCCCCCGTTTCATCACCAGTGTCAGATTTTGCCTTAAACTTCAGCAGGTTAATCATCACCACCGGCTCATCTGCCGGATACTCTTTCATTAATTGGCTAAATTGTGCTCGGGTTGGCACCACTTGATTCGTCAGATTCATTTCTTTCCTCTTTCCTGCGCTCTTTGATTTGCATCTTCAATGACAGCTTCTCCCATTAACCCAATTAATCCAGCAATAATCCCTAATCCGACAAAGACATAGAAGGTCGTGAACAATTTTGTTAATGGAATTGTTGGACTCATATCACCATAGCCAATCGTTGTGAGCGTAATCACCGTGAAATAGTAGGCGTCAATCCAAGTAGTAATGGTTGGTTCAAATCGATAAAAAAACCATGTTCCTGAAAAAATAGTAATCAACGCCACCAGTAGCAAACCCCGCACGGCTTCTTTACGCCACAAGAGCGAAACGATGTGAATTAAAAATCGAAGAATGGCAATAAAACCGAGGGCAGGCAAAGTTTACTCCATTTGGTATGACAAAATTGAATAGCGTGATTTTAGCATAACGGCCGTATTTACAAATTGTAGGTCACCCAACTTTCAGAATTAATCGATGATGTTAACCAAACAAGCTGAAACAATCGGGACATCAGACGTAGCAAACGCACAACGCCAGTCAATCAATCTAGAAATCCAAATAAAACCGTAGTTTTTTGAGGGGAAGCGCCCTAAAGCGGTTTATTTAACGATTCTGCACCGTTTCAGCCCAGCCAGTTACACGACGATCAAGCCACTGAACCATCGCCGTCGTGATCGAGGCCACCACAATAATCGTCAATAATATTGCTAAAACCTTCTCAATATTAAACGCACCGCTGTAAAATCGTAATCTGGCCCCTAGCCCCACCAGAGCAATAAATAGCTCACCGTTAATCATTCCCTTCACGGCGCGACTCATGCCAATACGTAACCCTGCCATGATCATCGGCAGGGCATCTGGCAGCATGATTTTTCTAAACAGCTGCCCTTCAGACGCCCCAAAGGATCGAGCCATTTCAACCAGCGTTGGATCAACACCGTGAATGCCCGTTACCGTATTAACAACGATGATGAAAAAGGCATACATAAACACGATGGTGTAACGAGTGGCGTCCCCAACACCAAAAATTGCAAACAAAATCGGCACATAAATCAAGGTTGGCGTAGACACATTGATATCGATAAAAGGATTAAAAAAATATTCTACGAGCCTAAACCGCCCCATCAGCATGCCTAGCCCGATCCCCAGCACAACCGCCAAAGCATACCCAATAACAAGGGACCGTAAGCTCCCCAGCAGCTCTGGTATCAGCTCCCCCGTTTGATAAATTTCCAGCCACGCCACCACGATGTCAGATAAGGGTGGAAAAAATGGGAAATTTAGCGTGCGGCCTAACAATTCCCAAGCCACAACACCAACAACGATGGAGGCCAGGCTAGGCCACCACTTATCCAATCGTTGCCCGGTCAAGCGGGACTTTTGAGTCTGCGCTTCCGACTTTTTATCAGTCAGCTGGTTTAAAGAAGAAGTCATTGTCTCATCAACTCGCTATCTATGATGTGGTGAGAACCTGCATCATCTTTAACTTATCCCACAGGTAATCATTAAGTTCACCAAAAGCAGGCTCTTTATCCACTTGCTCCGAGCGAGGACGTCCAAACGGCACATCAATAATCTCTTGAACGCGCCCCGGGCGGGCACTCATCAAAACAATGCGATCGGCTAACCGAATCGCCTCTTCAATGGCGTGGGTTACAAAAATTACCGTTTTAGGCTCCTGCTGGTGTAAGCGAAGCAGATCTTCTTGCATCAAGCGACGAGTTTGGGCATCTAAAGCACCAAAAGGCTCATCCATGAGTAATGTTTGCGGATTAACAGCCAGTGCCCGAGCCAGCCCCACCCGTTGCTGCATTCCCCCAGAAAGATGTCTTGGATAATGATCCGCAAAGCCAGCCAGCCCGACCGCATCAATCAGCTGAATCGCCTTAGATTCTCGCTCCTCTTTTCCCATACCCTGTAGCTCAAGACCAAAGGCCACGTTCGTTTTAATGTCGGCCCAGGGCATGAGGGCAAAGTTCTGAAAAACAACCGCTCGGTCAGGGCCAGGACCAACGACATCTTTTCCACCCACCTTAACCGAACCCGTATTCCATTGGATAAGCCCAGCCACAATTTTCAGCAAAGTGGTTTTACCGCAGCCGCTGGGACCAAGAAGCGCAATAAACTCTTTATCCTGCACGGTCAAATTGACATCATCAAGCGCTTTAACCTCCTGATGACCATCTAGGCTACCATATACCTTTGAGCAATCTTTGATTTCTATCATCGTTCCCCTCTTGGTCGCCATGAAACGAGCCGTTCTTCAATTCGTTTAGCAATACCCATAACCACCATCACCTCAATAATAATGACAATAATGACCGAATAGGTAATTTCTGGTTTGAAAAAGCCCATCGAATTGAGAATCATTGCCCCGACGCCAACCGCCACAAGCAAAAGCTCAACAACAATCATGCCTGAAAGTGCGCGCCCAAGTCCTAAACGAATGCCCGCCATCATTGCGGGTGTCGCCCCGGGCAAAAGGATGCGCCGCCACAGCTGCAGCTCTGTGGCTCCAAATGAGCGGGCCATCTCAATTAGGGACGGATCAAGGTTTTTGAGTCCCGTGCGGGTGTTTACCGTAATAATGGGGAATGAAAAAAGAAAAACAACTAGCACGCGGGATGACAAATCAATCCCCAACGCCACAATTATAATCGGTATCAAGGCCGACATCGGTGTCACAAGGAGAATATTGAGATAGATATCTAAAAATTTCTCCAATTTTTCCAGACGGCCAATCAACAGGCCTATCGGAATGCCCAAAAAGACAGCAAGTGCAAAACCAAGGAGCATCGCTTGGTTACTTAACCACAGCGCTTCATAAATTTCAGGCTGAGAGACAAGCGCTATCCATGCCACGAAAGTTTCGCTAAATGGGGCAAAAAGCAACCCGCCGCGGGTACGGCCGAACCATTCCCACACGCCAAACAGCACGACAAAGAAAGCAACCTGCATGCCCCATCGCCAAAAACGATCTTCTTGGGCTGGCGTAAACCTTGTTTTTGTTGATGTTTGTAAACCCATTTGGATAACTACATGTTGGTGGTGACTCATGATAAGCGAAAAGTAGCCATACTGATTACTTTTCACTTATCACTTTTCTAGCTACATATCACTTTTTACTAATTACTCAAATTTATTGTTCACCGATTTCAGCCAGAACAGCATCTAAATAAGATAGATCATACGCTTGTTCCGCTGTTAGACCAGCGTCCAAACGGCCAGCATCGGTAAAGAAGTCAATGGTAAATTGACCGCTTTCTAATGATAGCCCACCATTTACGGGATAGCTATCGATCGCAAGTAATGCATCGACAATCTCAGGCAGTAGCGCGATGTCTTCATCTTCCAGCTCAAGGAAACGAGGCACTTGCTCAATAAACCATTCTGGGTCTTCATTTACTTGACGATGCACTTCGAGTACGTTGCGAATAAACGTATGCATCGCTTCAGGGTTTGATTGAGCAAACTCTTGGCTCACCCAGTAACCGCTTGTCCGCAAACCAGATAAATCCGTGGCGAAGTTGGCAATTCGGTGGAATTCACCCGGCTGCAATGCTTGAACGCGAATTGAGTCGATCAGTTCCGCAGGCGTGACATCAATCTCACCCGCCATCAGAGCGGCAGCTCGGTTTTCTGAACCGGGAATCACGAGATAGTTTGGCTCGGTGCCGGGGCAGTTTTCACCAATATAGGCCCGAAGCATTGCGGTGCTAACAGAACCTTCACTATGGATAGCCGTGCGCATGCCGCCAATATCTTCACAGCTTTCAATCGATTCAAGACCCATCACGGACCAGCCATTCGCAGCTTGTTCCATAACGCCTTTGATTTCAGCACCTGCCAAAATAGCAGAAAGCCAAACGGTTGAAGACCCCATGCCAAAATCAGCTTGTCCGCTTGCAACTGCAGCGGCGGCTAATTCCCCTTGGGCATAAAAGGTTGGCGCTACAGCAAACCCTTCATCCTGCATTTTTTCAAAGGCCAGTAGGGCGACAACATCATCGATGTCAATTGAGGAGGGAAAGGCAACGCGAACAATTTGGGTTTCTACAATGCGCGTTACTTCAACTTCTTCCGTTTCAACCACCACGCGTGTGACCTCAACAACTTCGGGTTCGGCTGACCCACAAGCAGTGATGAAAAATATCATCATAAGCGCTAATAAGGTCAATCCTGTCAATTTTTTCATTTAACTTTTTCCTTTTTGTGTGAATTTCAGTAAACCGAATAGAGTTTTCGGTGAATCTGCATTTGAATCAGTCGATTGGAAATAACGCGTGTATGGGCATTAGAGCAACAAGCAACATAGGCGTTACCATTTTTCTAATCGATCGGAAAGCTCACTGGCCAGAGATTCAACGTAGGGCAGCTCAAGAATATTGTGATGCCACCCCTCGACGAATTTGACCTGAACATTGCCATTGACTAAATGGGTCCAGCCTAGCGTTTGATCCGTTAATTTGGTCAGGGATTGACTTCGGGTGCGGTAAAGTGTAAGTGTTCCTTCGTAAGCTTGAGGATGGTAAGTTAAAACGGCCGTTCTTTGCTGAACGGCTACATCGCGATGTTCTTCAGGGATATGGGCAATATCCAGCTCAATGGTGCGCGCCCCCAATTTAGAAGAAATATTGCGTACATTTTTTGCCAGCTTCAATCGAACAGCCCGCAAAATACCTTCACCACCCAGTTCGGAAAGATGCCCCGCCCAGTAGCAAATGTTTTGTAACCATGCTTTCCACGCTTTGGTTTCATTCCAAACGGCCGTTTTTTGGCGAATTTGATAAGGCACATACGCCTCCATCAAGGCCAGTTCACCCACCTGAT
>JBCCFD010000518.1:0-5227 GCA_039029915.1 Chloroflexota bacterium | reverse complement strand
GGGTGATTGGCATTACCTGGGCGAATCATTTGCGAAAAACGGCCGTTTCTAAACAAAAGCAGGCTTAAGTACTCCGAAGTTTACAACCGTTATTGTAAGCAGGAACCTCGTTTTACATGACTTGCAGAAACTCCTGTAATCAATTCATTTTTAATAAGAATTCGAGGGGGATATGAACACGTTCCTGCCAAGCCGCTTCGTTGTGGTCTGCCCCTTCAAATTTTCGAGTGACCCAATCCTCGCTTTGCGTATAGCCAATAGATTCCATGACTTTGTCAACCTGCATTTGATGCGGTTCATAGAACGCATCAAGACCCAATGTGCCGTAATCAAAATAAAAGCGATGGTGTTGAGGCTTAGGCAGCTTTTCTTCCATATACCTTGCCATGACTGCTGGCAATGAAATCCAGTTGGTTGACACACAGCCAGCTCCTGAAAAAACATCTGGGTATTCGCAAACCGCATACGCTGAGATAAGTCCGCCCATACTTGACCCCATAATTTTTGTATGCGCTCTTTCTGAAAGCGTGGGGTAAGTTTGGTCAATAAATGGTTTGAGCTCACTGACTAAAAATTTGAGGTAGCTGTCTGACTGGACAGGATTGCCGTTCAAGTAGGGGGTGATATTGGCTTTTTCACGGTCGGATAGCTCAGTAAACGGCCGTTGTGGCAAATAATCGGCATAGCGACGGTCACCATCATTCCAAATGCCCACCACAATTGTAGACGGCACCTTTTTGGTCTGAATTAAATTGGATAAAACAGGATCAATTTGCCACGTAATCCCCGCATAGGCATCGTTTTCAAAAAACAGATTTTGCCCATCATGCATGTATAAGACAGGGTAGTATTTTCCTTCTGAATAGCCTGATGGTAACCAAACTTCTACATGCCTAGGATTAACAAAGTTAGATTTAAAGTGAGGGTATCGAATGACCGTGCCGTTCATAGCTATCATTTTATGCCAATCAGAGCATTATTGAAACAGAATCCGTCCAATTGCGTACTGTAGGTTGAATATTAGCCAGCATAAAGCAAGATCGTGTATTGATGAGTTGGCCTTATTCTTTGTACAATGAGCAAAACATCACAAAAGGATTTAATTGAGTAATGGGTTTAATTTCTGGCATTTTGGGTAATGCTTCAACGGTTGATAACGATAAAATACAAAAAGAGTTGGTAGACGTGCTCGTGCCAAATGAAACGGTACAAGCCGCATTCCGAGTCATTCGCGACCTCTTTGTTTTCACGAACAAGCGAATGATCTTGGTTGATAAACAAGGGTATACTGGTAAAAAAGTGGAGTATAAGTCCGTCCCCTATAAGTCAATTAAATATTTTTCGGTAGAAACGGCTGGTCGATTTGATATGGATGCTGAGCTAAAAATTTGGATTTCTAATCGGCCTGAACCGACTATCTCAAAAACGCTTAAGCGGGGTATAGATATTGTAAGCTTGCAAAAAACGCTCGCTTACTATGTTATGGGCTAATGTTTCGCCGTTCTATTCTGTTCTGAGCTTGCTAAAATCTGCCTTATCAAGCTCAAGGCCTCGTAAGTCACCGTTAACTGTCAACGAAAAGATTGCAGTCGCTTTATCTGATTCCCATTTTCATCAAAATTAGTTGGATTAAGCCACTCTGTGAAAGCCGTTTTCAACTTTGGCCATTCGTTTTCTAAAATTGAAAACCAGGCGGTGTCGCGGTTACGTCCTTTGTACATTGTGGCCTGCCGAAAGATCCCTTCTGGTTTAAAGCCGAGCCGCAAGGCAGCTTTTTTGGAGGGTTCATTGAGGTTATCACATTTCCATTCGTACCGTCGATAACCGAGGGTGTCAAAGACGTTTTTCATCATTAAAAACATCGCTTCCGTAGCGGCTGGTGTCCGCTGCAGCGGTGGGGCAAAGTTAATGTGCCCGACTTCAATGACACCTACTTTTGGCTCAATACGCAGATAGCTAGCCACCCCAATCGCTTTCCCACTTTGTTTCGAGATAACCGCATAGAATTGAGGATCATTCCCCAAGCAGGTTTGTTCAAGCCATTTCCGATAGGCATCTAAATCGGTGAAAGGGCCATAGGGGAGGTAGGTCCAAAAACGGCCGTTTTCAGCTTCCAAATTCGCTTCAAAAAGGGAACGACCGTGTTTTTCAAAGCTAATCGGTTCCATAGCGCAGAAGTGACCCGTCAGCGGTACCTTTGGTGGATGCTGGCGCGGTTGCCAATCCGTCAGTGGAAACCCTATCGGTTGATCATATTCATTTTTGTGTTCGTTCATTGTTTACCAAACTCGAAAATTTTGCCCAAAACCAGCGATAGAGCGCGTTGAACTGGTTTTGAAACAAGAAAAATAAAGCTGTTCCCAGCAAAACACCTAGACTATTAGCCAGACCATCGATTAAAGAGGTGTCTCGTCCAGGAACAAACCCCTGTAACCATTCTAAAATAAAGCCTAAACTGATGATGACGACGAGGATAGAAATACGGCCGTTTTTTGAGGAAAAAGTTAACAGTCCAAGCAGGCTCATCACCAAATAGGCGCTGAAATGGCCAATCTTATCCCAACCCACCACCTTGATTTCAGGCTCGGTAGGTAAAAGAGATAGAAGAATAATCACAATGGCATAAATAAAAAAAACGCCTTGCTTTGCTAAACGCAAATTCTGAGTTGAACCCATCCTCTCAAATCCCATTCCATCATTTTACACACCAAACGGCACGCCACCAATCCTTTTTTGCTCAGAACTTACGCACCCTGAGTCTGTCGAAGGGTAAAGCAAGTCACTTCGATAGGCTCAGTGACCGCTATTTGCGTAAGTCCTATTGCTTTGATTTTGCTTCCTGTTATTTGGAGAAGTATGATCCGACAATGACACATTCAACACAGTTTCCCATTGGCGCGGGGCTTACCCTTGCTGATCTTGAAAATGATGTTCATCCTATCCTGCACAGATTGCGAGAGTCGGAGCCGGTTTCGTGGATTCCTGCTCTTGACGCTTGGTTGATTACCGATCGGTCACTTTGTATTCAGGTCATGCGAGATTCGAAGACGTATACCGTTGATCATCCTGGCTTCTCAACTGCTCAGGTTGTTGGCCCAAGCATGCTCTCGCTTGACGGCATGTCCCATTTAAAGCATCGCTCACCCTTTAAACGGCCGTTTCGCAAAAGCGAAGTTCAGCGCCGATTTAACGATCACGTCATCCAAGAAATTAACAGGTTGATTGACGGCTTTATCGCGCAGGAAGAGGCTGAGCTGCGTCGTGATTTTGCAGGACCTATCTCTGTGATGACGATGATTGAAGCCTTGGGCATGGATGAAACGCCCGTTAGAAATGTGTTGAGCTGGTACGATACCATTGTCGATGCGGTCACGCGAGTCAGCGCCGGTGAGCCAGTAAGCAAAGAGGGTAAAGCTGCCTATCAAGCCCTCAATGAGAACCTGCTACCGGTCCTAAAACGGGACGCTGACAGTAGCTTATTGGCTGCCGCTAGTGGGATGGCACAAGGGCTCACCGATGAGCAAATTATATCCAATGCAGCCATCCTTTTGTTTGGGGGGATTGAAACAACGGAAGGTATGATTGCTAATGCGCTGTATCATTTGCTGGCTAATCCCAAACAACTAGAAACGGTTCGAGCCGATCTCTCAATCATGCCCGCCGTTATTGAAGAATCGCTGCGCATGGAGCCTGCGGCTACCGTCATTGATCGATACACCACAGCAGACGTGCAGCTTGGCGACGCCTATATTCGGGAAGGGGAGCTGGTGCGTATCTCTTTAGCAGGGGCAAACCGCGACCCTAAAACGTTTGAAAATCCGGACGAATTTGACCCTTATCGCTCAAACTTAAAAGAACACGTCACGTTTGCCCAAGGTCCACACGTTTGTCTTGGCATCCATTTAGCTCGGCTTGAAGCGATTGAATCCGTCAAACAACTGCTCATCCGCTTACCAAATTTGGCACCCAAAGCAGGCAAAATTATAAAACCCACGGGACTTATCTTCCGAAAACCGCAGTCTGTGCTGGCAAACTGGCGGAATGCAGGTCAATAGCCGCGTAGTTTACAAATTGAATGGTTTTTTGCTGACGAGGTGACAAACAATTTACGAAGGAGACAACATGCGCTAGTGGCGCAATAGCAGATAAATGAAAGAGCTAGAGCGAGGCAGGCAACCCCAGGTTGCTTTCCACCGTCTTAAGCTGGCAAGCTGAACTGCTGACACGCTGACTAGCTATTTACACAGGAGGAACCATGCAAACAAAACAAGATGTTGTGAACTGGCTTGAACAAAACAAAGCTCAATTTATCCAGATGGCCGACGAAATTTGGGCAAACCCTGAGGTGAAATGGGAAGAGTTTAAAGCGTCAAAGCTACAGGCCGATTATTTGGAGGAAGCTGGATTTTCTGTCGCTTGGGGGTCAGGCGGGATATCGACTGCCTTTATTGCCGAGTGGTCAAATGGAGATGGGCCAATTGTTGGCTTTGCTGGCGAGTATGATGCCTTGCCGGGATTATCGCAAAAGTTAGAACCAACGGCCGTTCCCGTCAACGAAGGTGGGCATGGACACGGCTGCGGGCATAATTTGCTAGGCACAGGCTGTTTGGCAGCGGCCGTTGCCGCAAAAAATTGGCTACAAGCAACAGGCACAAAAGGAACCATTCGCTATTATGGCTGCCCTGCGGAAGAGGGTGGCAGCGGTAAAGTATTTATGGCGCGTGATGGCGCATTTGACGATCTTGATGCGGCCTTCAATTTCCATCCGGGCTATACCAATTCTGCTTCAAAAGGAAGCTGCGTCAGCGTCAATAAACTTCGCTTTCGATTTCACGGCCGTACTGCGCATGCAGGTGTCTCACCACACATGGGGCGCTCTGCCCTTGATGCAGTTGAGCTAATGAATGTCGGCGTTAATTATTTACGGGAACATGTGAGAGATGAGGTGCGCCTTCATTACGTGATTACTGATGGTGGATTAGCCCCAAACATTGTGCCAGATCGGGCTGAAGTTTACTACTACATTCGCGCCCATAAACCCAAAGATGTAAATGAAGTGACCGAACGGGTTAAAAAAGTGGCTCACGGTGCCGCGATGATGACAGAAACGGAAGTTGAAATCATTTTTGATGCGGCTTCTACGTGTATTTTAAATAATCACACGCTCGCCGATTTGCAATATGATGTCATGCAGGAAATTGGCCCCATTGAATTTACAGAGGAAGAG
>JBCCFD010000517.1:0-5229 GCA_039029915.1 Chloroflexota bacterium | reverse complement strand
GTTATTTTCACCCATTATGTGTGACGACACATTATACCACCTGTCATGAAACTGACAGCGATATAACAAATGAACTACAGCACGTACAAGGAGACTATCAACAATGCGGCTTTTTATGATTCGACATGGTCAAAGTTATGTCAATTTAAAGGAGTGGGACGAGGGGAACATGGATATGGGTTTAACCGAGCTTGGACACCAGCAAGCCGAGGCTTTAGGCAAGTGGATTCCCACCGAAGTTACTCAGATTGATGCCCTATATGTCAGCACCATGAAGCGGGCACAAGAAACGGCCGAATATGTCAGCAACGCTTACAAAAACGTGACACCCATCCCCGAGCCTCGCATCCGCGAAATTGGCAATAATCAGGTCACAAAAGACCCTTGGCCCAACGAAGAGCTGCCAGAATATGGCAACTATTGGGGAAGCGAACGGCCGTTTCACTCCATCACCCCAGACCATCCCGGCGGTGAGTCGCTGATGCATTTTCGCATCCGCATCGGTGAGTTTTTCGAAGATTTAGTTGAAAAACACGATGGGGAAACAGTTGTCGCCGTTTGCCACGGTGGCGTTATCGAAATGGCGTTCGATCATATGTTTAATATCGGCCCTTGGCGCAGGGCAGAGGTCTTTACAAAGAACACGGGTATTTCTCGTTTTGAATATGGCCACACCCCTCATCGAGAATATTGGCGAATTTATTACCACAGCAGAATGGATCATTTAATTGGTATTGAAAGTTAAAATTGAATGACCAGGCCCTAACTGGAGAGCAAAAACGACATTGAACAAAACAACTTCACAACTAGCTACATATCACTTTGGTTTGCTCCGCTCAGTGATAAATCACTGGGCTACTCTTTAGGCACCCTTTGGGCTTTTTGAAGCCGAGAGGGCGCATTTACCTTTTGCGGGGTGACTTATCACCCCGCTATTCAAAAGTGATATGTAGCTAGACTTCACAACAGTTTTTGTTCTCCTTAAATTAAATCACCATAAGTAAAAAGATCTTTCTGCTTTGAATTAAACGACGACAACAAACTTCTAAACCCTCACTCGCCATGGTTGTTAAACCTCTTTTTGTGATTTGCTCAAAGGTTTCTTTCACCAAAAGAGGAATCATCCTGCAAAACCCGCTAAGTCTAATCCCAAACCCCTGATGCTTTAGTCCTGTTTTCAAATTAAACCCCCTAAACAATTACAAAAATACTGTTATCTAACCATCGATATTCTCTTATCTTGGGGTAAGTAAAGTGAAACCTATAGGCATCGTGACCATCGTTCACGCCTTTTTTACTTAAGATTGTTATTAATCCAATGTTTTTAGAATGCTTGCATCCAGTTGAAGTATTTTACGAATTAGACGATCTGGGTTTTCTGATTCGTACCGGTCACCAAGTGATATATTTTTCAAAATTCTGAAAATATCACCCTGCTTCATAAGGGAGCAAAGCCTTTTTTTCATTTGCATATCAACCGTAGTCATACAGTTTTTTATGACGTTTTTTGGTTTTCTAATACTCAACTTTGAAGGAATTCATACCCTATGAATAATCCAGATTCAGCACCAAGCTTTGGTATCGAGGTCAATATCCCTATTCAAGATATTCAAACGGAATGGTCACGCTGCAGCATGTTGGCTAACTACATTGCCGAATATGTGGCGTTTGAATATGAGCATCGTGAATGGGCCGAAAATTTACTGTCTACAATTTCAAACGAGCTGCTAGAAACGGCCGTTTATCTCGCCCCCGACATTTCTGACCTTGAACTAAAAATAAATAAAAACGATAGTGCGTTTATGGTCACCATGACCCACCTCGTTAAAGACCCCCTTCTGACTCATTACGAAACCTTTATTCACGCCCTAGACAGCGATCAGAAACAAGACATCTACATCAATTGGCTCACCCAAAGCAAAGAAGAAGCACCCTACTTTAATCAGCTCGGTCTATGCATTCTGACCAACGATTTTGACGCTCAGCTTCAAATTCAAAACGAATCAAACAATCGCGTCGAAACCATTCTGCATTTGCCGATTAAGGAGCTGTAATTATGAGCTACTCTCAACAATCATTTTCACTCAACTACGATCCACTCGACCAGCAAATTAATTTTGAGGGGATTTTCCGACCAGCAAATCAACAAGAAGCACAAACCACACTAGACTATATGGTTGATGTCCATGATAAGGTCAAAGGTGCGCTTCGCCTTAACTTCCGCAAGCTGCGGTACATCAATGCCGTAGGCGTACGCACCCTCTCGTCATTTGTCAACTACGCTCGCCAACAAAACAGCCTTAATCTTAAAGTGATCGCTTCGGGCGTATTAGCATGGAGCGAGCGCGTTTTGCCAAATCTAAAAGAAGTGTGGGAAGACGTCGATTTTTCGATTTACGACCAAAACTTCTACCGCAGTCAAAATATCATCGAAGACCAATCATTTATCCCCCTGCTTCGCAATCAAACCCGAATCTTATGGCCGCAAGAGATGCCCATCCTACAGAAACATGGACTTGAGCAGGGTATGCGTGTGGCAGATATTTGTTGTGGCTGTGGCGACGTCCCTCTTCTCATCAGCCGAGAATTAAAGCCCAGCTTCATCATGGGTATTGACCATTCCGCCGCTGCCATTGGGCACGCTCGCGGCATGCAAAACGAATTTGAAATTCATAATGCTGATTTTCAACGGGGTGACGCCACCGCGCTCATGATGTACGACAATAGCTTTGATTTTGTGCTGTGCCGGTTAAGTTTACAAATCTTTTCACAGCCAGAAGATATTTTGCAGGAGCTCGTTCGTATCACCAAGCCCGGTGGGCGCATCTACGCGCTTTGCGAAGATTACGACCATATCGTTGGCTTTCCAGAGAGCGAAGCCATTCGCCAAACCTACACCTTAGCCGCCGAGTACGGCGACCAAATGGGCATGGATTTGCGCAGCGGCAAAAAGCTACATCACTTTTTCACTCAAGCTCGCTTAGACGATATCCAAACGGATCATATTGTGGTTGATACCAACAACAGCGACCGTGATGCGTTTGCTGAAGTTATCAAAAGCTGGCAAAAATTTTCTGTTCACACGATTGGCAGTCAGCTAAACCTTTCATCTCGTGAGCAAATCACCTTGAATCAAGGGTACGAATCCCAACTGCGCGCTATTGAAAATCCAGCAGGTTATACGACCTGGGGTTTAGTTGCCTGTTCGGGACAAAAACCACTTCAATAAGAAAGAAATTCAAGGTCTTACACCATTCCAGCAAGAGTATGTCATGACTAATTTTGGTTCATTTTTTAGAACAAGTTTTCAACGCAAACTACTCCTTTTTAATATTCTGCTCGTCAGTCTGACGACGATCGTTTTATTCGTCACCTTAATCCTCAACTTTCGGCAATTCACAAATCGAACCCAAGCGTTAAATATTGAGGGCACGCAGCAAACGGTTGAAGAGTATCTAACTACCTTCGCCAATGAGAAAGCTGAATCGACTTGGTTACAAATCAAGGCGGCGCAGGATAATCTCACAATTTTAGGGCAAACCTCACAAAAGATTGTCGATAATTATGATGAGCTACAGGCGCATCCTGAACTATTTGAGCTGTCGCTTTTTGACACAACTTTAACAAACGAAAATGGGGCGCTCACAACATCCGAATCAAAGGAAACTGACGCCTTTATTCCACCCCAATTTACATCAGATGAACGAGCTCAAGAGCTACTAGAAATTTCTGGCCTGCTCAATTTGAACATTGATGCAATTCAAGCGGTCAATGAAAACAGCTCGCTCATCTACTACGTCGGTGATATCGAATCGCCCGTGACGCGCGCTTATCCAAAT
This sequence comes from Chloroflexota bacterium, assembly GCA_039029915.1. Taxonomy (GTDB): domain Bacteria; phylum Chloroflexota; class Anaerolineae; order Promineifilales; family Promineifilaceae; genus QQUD01. Next base: position 1,390 of record JBCCFD010000517.1, on the reverse strand, counting down.
AAGCATCTGGTTGGGTTGCTTGGTGAGTTTGTTTCGCTCCACTTTTGGAATGACTTTTTCCCCGGCACGGCCGAAGGGATGTCAACTTGGTTTACAGACCCAGCCGTGCAAGCGTCGGTGGATAATCCAATTGTGGTGATTCCCCCTTATTTGGATGCGGCTGGTCAAGGCGAAATCATGACGATGTTCTACCCGCTGTGGGATTACGAACAGAATCAATTTGCCGGTGCTGTAGGCACCGACCTGTTGCTCAACCCAATCATTCAAGATGTGCTTTCAGTGCACGTCGCTGAATCAGGATTTGGCTTTTTGATGAACGGGCAGGGTGAAATTATTGCCATGCCGCAGGATGGCCTAACGCTGTTTGAGGTTAACTTAGAACCTGTTGAGGTAGGTGGCTTGACTTACTACAGCGGCTCATTGGATCAGTCCACAAACACGGCTGTTCAGTCACTGGCCAACTTTATCACCAACCAACCAGACGGCATTTTTGATTTGCACCTGAATAGCAACGAAGCCACTTCTGAGCTGACGGGGCACTTTATCTCCTTTGCCAGCCTCCCCCCTCTCTCTGACAGCACCTATCAAACAGACGAGTGGCGCATTGTCATCGTGGTTCCAGAAGCCGAGATTTATGCGGAACTTATTGAAACGCAAAACCAGGTTCAGGCCACAGGCAATCAAAATATTTTGTACGGCTTAGGCGCGCTGGTTGGCTTTTTAGTTTTGGCCACGATGATCTCTACGCGCTTCTCAAACAATATCACCTCTGATTTGCGCACTTTAGTTTTGGCCGCTGACAAGATTTCTGACCACAACTTTGATGTGGAGGTCGATGTCCAAAGTCAAGATGAACTGGGCCAATTGGGAAATGCGTTTGGCATCATGACCCAAGAAATCAAAGATTACACGGAGAATTTAGAAGCCAAGGTTGCTGATCGCACTTACGATTTGCAAAAGGCGAATGATGAAATCAAGAGCCTCAATGCGATGCTGCGCGACGAAAACGGCCGTTTATCTGCCGAGCTTGAAGTAGCCCAACAGCTTCAGCAAATGGTGCTGCCCTCCGATGAAGAAACCGCCAATGTTAAAGACCTCGATATTGCGGGCTACATGAAGCCAGCCGACGAGGTAGGTGGTGACTACTATGACGTTTTACAGGTTGGCGATTCCATCTATTTGGGTATTGGAGATGTAACTGGACACGGTTTGTCATCTGGCGTTGTGATGCTGATGGCTCAAACCGCCTACCTAACCCTTTCCCAAACGGGCGAAACGGATCTGAAAAAAATTCTGGCCATTATGAACCAAGTTTTGTACCAAAACATTATCCGCATTCAAGAGAACAAGAATTTGACACTCTCTTTAATTCAATATAAAGACCAAAAAT
>JBCCFD010000516.1:0-5275 GCA_039029915.1 Chloroflexota bacterium | reverse complement strand
TCGTTGATTCATATTCTCCAAATTGATTCAGTTCTATCGCTCCATTGATGGTTTCTTCAATAGCTATTTTTTGAATCATGCCGATCAAGGGGATTTTAGGGCGATGACGCGGCTGGGTAATCTTGTTTCGCAACCAAAATGGGAAAAATATCAGAGCCACCCCAACAACGATCAATCGCAAAACGCCACGTAGTAACATTGGCATTTCCACTGGTAAAAAGCTGAACAAAAACAAGATTAGGGCGAAGCCATATAAAAAACCAACGACCCATTTATCCATATGAAACGTAAAATGGAGGCAATCATCACAGTGAGCACCAAAGGCTTTAGAGTCATTATTTTCTAACCCTAATCCAGCGTAATCACGATATTTTCCAAACAGCACTCGTGGGATTTCTCTTTGAGAATGCGCCTCGCACATGGCAACTGTGCAATGGTGGCACAGTTGGACAATATCAGAACTACCACATTTATAACAACGGGGATGACTGGCATGAGGACGGACATCGTGTTTCATAAATGACCTCAATCTATAACAGTAACGTGATGAAAACGCTGCTTCATTCTGGCATGAATTCTGCTGATCACATTCACAACTGTGTGATAATCTTGAGAAAGTTCAGCTTTAATATGGCATTTAAACCCTCCGGTTGGAAACTTGGTCGTAAATTTTTCATCACCGGGAATGATCTTTTCTCGTTCAGTCATCGCCTGATGCCCAATTAAGCGCATTTGCAAGCGTAAAGTTGCCATACCTTCTTCTCGCTCAGCATAAAGCTTCACGGCATTTCTATTTTTTGTTGGAATTGGTCGGATATTGGTAAACCGTTCATCTTCTAAAATGAGTTTAATATCTTCAACGCGCGTTTTTGTTAACAAAACGCGCGGAAAATGGAACAGCTGTGATGGGACATACCGCTTGCTCTTGAAATAATTACGAACACCCAGCCTAAATTCTAGAAAGAACCTTGTCTCTTTTTTAATTTCAAGCTTATCATTGCTCTTGAGCTGCCCATTCGTTTGGTAGTAATTGAGTTTTAATCCAGAAAGGAGAAAAGGGTATTTAAATTGTGCAGTTCCTGAAAAGAGTTTGTCTTTATACACGGCCATTGGCTCAGGAACTTGTAGCATGAGGGTGTTATGATACTGGTTTTTCTGTTCGTTTTTGAGTAAGGGAAGCTTGGCACAAACCAGTTGCTTGGCCTCAGCATCATAAGAAACGGCCGTTTCTTCTTTTGTAACCTCCCCTAGCTCATTAACTGCATACAGCACGGCTGAAATCCGCTCCGTTGTCGGCACCGTCATCCAATCCATTCGAAAATCTAATAGCTCTACACCTTCATCCCCAAAAAGCTTCATTTGAGCAGGGGAAGAAGCCAATATGAAGTTGAAACCGATCGAAAGATAATTTTTTAATTTAGGATTGTCATTTTGTTCAAATTCATCGTGGTAAATTTCATCTGAAATAAAAAACTCAAGCGACAGGGGAGAGGCATGAAGATTATTTGGCAAATATTTTATTTCTGAGACCTGTTCAAACTTATCTTCAACGAGTCCTTCCAAATATTGGAGCCCTCGTTCTTTGAGAGCGATATCGAGTGGTATGACATCATTATGAAGGCTCAGCCCATATTGCACATCAAGATCAGTCTTTGTATGGTCTTTCAAATTTAGATATCCAATCAATGCCCGAGACCGTCTTGGCAACCGCTTATATTGCCATTGTGAAGATAAATCCTTAGTGGATCGCTTCGTCACGTACGAATTGCCATCGTAGGGCACCTTGATCTCAATCTTGCCGCTTGTTTCAATCGTTTCAGTTTTGATGTTGGACACTAAATCCATCTTCATTCGATAGGACTCAGTCGCCTTGATTTCTTTAGGGGAACACCGGATCGTTGCGATTGGGGGAATTGCCATACTACGCCCTCTAGTGCCGTTTTCCGGAAATGCCTAGCAGATTATGATGTAAAAAATCCGAAAAACTGCTGAGTATTCGCTCAACTAAACCTTATGCAGACTTCTAGAGCAAAATACTAGGATGTGAACTAAATGTATATGATTAACCGTTACAACAATTGGTTTGCGCAGGGATGTGAGCGATATTGTTTCCAAAACTTAGCCTAATCAGTGTATCAACGGATTTGAAATTTTCCAAAATTTACTTCTTAGCAGATAATTCGTAAAGGAAAATAACACCATTTTGGAGAAACAGAATGAACCACACTGAGTATTCGGAAATAATTGAACTATGGCACCAGCAAAGAATAAAAACGCTTACCCAGCCAGATGGGTTTTTGACTTTGGTCGGTTTACCTTGGTTAAAAACGGGTTCAAACTCGATCGGCTCACATTCCTCGAATGATGCAATTTTCCCAGCAAGTCTCCCTGAAAAGATTGGGGTGATCCAAGTGTCTGAAGGCAGCATTTTCTTAAAGGTTGAAGACGGGGTCAATGCAATGGTGGACAACGGCCGTATTTCTCACCACCCACTCCTCACCGACGCTGACCCAAACGGGCCGACAGTTGTGCACATGGGCACAGTCAACTGGTTTGTCATCAAGCGAGGCGATGCGCTAGGTATTCGCATTCGAGACAGCCAAAGCAAACGCAGGCTTAACTTTCAAGGGGTTGAACGGTTTGCGGTTGATCCCAAATGGCAAATCGAAGGCACCTTTGCCCCATGGGAATCTCCCAAAACAGTGCCCATTCCCACCATTTTGGGCACGCTGGAGGATATGATTTCGCCGGGCGTCATTCACTTAACAATTCAGGAACAAAGCGTCACCCTGACTGCCCTTAAGTCCCGATACCCCAATCAATTTTTCTTAGTGATTGCGGATGAAACAACGGGGAAAGAAAGCTATGGGGGTGGTCGCTTTTTAATGAGTGAACCTGTAGCGGAAAACGGCCGTGTTTTTGTTGACTTCAACAAAGCCTACAATCCACCTTGTGCGTTCTCACCTTATGCAACCTGCCCCCGCCCACCAGCAGAAAATCGAATTCCTACTTCGATCATGGCCGGCGAAAAGACGTTTAAAGATCCATTTCATGAATGAGTTTTGTGTGTTGGCGTCATGTTTTTACCCGCCAACATACAAAACTAACCAACGACAGCAACTGGCTCGATTTCAATCAAAAAATCTTTATTCGCCAAAGAATCAATAAAAAGCCAAGTCGAAACAGGTGGGCTATCTCCGGGAAAGAAGGTTTTTAAAACGTCTTTGATCACACCGCTGTTTTCAAACTCTGAACGAACCACATAAATACGAAGCAGCACCACATCTGTCAACGTTGCCCCTGCTAATTGTAAGCCAGTTTCAATGTTGCGCAGCGCTTGAGTCATTTGTGTGCCAAGGTCACCAGGCCCCACAATCACCTGATTTTCATCCCATCCAATCTGACCAGACATATAAATCGTTTTTTTGCCTTCTGTTACCACAATTTGTGAAAAGCCGAACTGACGAGAATCGAATATTGTTTCTGGATTAAGCATTTTATTTGTCATACCGCTATTTTAAGTAATTCAATGAATCTTTTCTACAAGCCTTGGTGAAAGGGAGGGTCGGCTTTGAATAAAACAATGACGACAAACTTCGCCTCCTTGAGGTACCGATGCTTCTATTATTCAAAATAGTTTGTGAAAATCACTTTGGTAAACGCCTTAAGTATTCAAGCTGGTTTATTATCCGCTGGGCATTCTTAAATTGTGGGTCAACTTTTCACACGAAACACACGGAGAAAAATTATTGAAATGCTATACTTTTCAGGCAGCGAGGGAAATTTATCTCCGCAAAATTATTTGTTGAAAATCAGTTAGGAATATGCATTTATGGAAGCTATATCTGAACTTATTGGGTTAACAAACCAAGAACTCATCCAGCTTGTTGTTGTAGGGGTCATCCTGTTGATTGGTCTGTTCGTTTTGCGAGCCGCCTTTAAATTAACAGCAACATTACTTAGAGTCGGCTGCTTTGGCATTGCCCTTATTGTTGGTCTGCTTTTTGTAGCACAACTCTTCTTTTAGGTAAATTTCAGTAAATATCTTGGCACAAGACCGGACTGAAATGTGAAATTTACTCGATGAAAACCAAAATCAAGATAATTCTTCTCAAGATATCGTTTGGTTTTCACAAATCTCCTCGTAATCAGATTTTCACCCATTTCTCTCAAACGGTATAATTGCATCAACTTAGGCAAATAGAGAACAAAAGCTTATTTTGAATCATCTATTTCAAGATAATTTTTGTTCTCAGCTAAAACGGAAAGAAATCGTTTAAAAAAGATTAAGCTATTACTCTCCGTTGCCTTAGTGAACGAAAATGAATCTGCTGTTTCTGTTTCAAAATCTTTATTTCGTTCACAAATAAGGGATTGTTTATGACGCATATGCGAAAAGTTCTCTTTTTACTGATTTTGTCACTTTTTCTTTGGGGCTGTCGCCAAGATGAGGCCACTATCACGCCAACGCTAGCACCTACGGTAGCAATTGCCGTGGAAGGAAGTGTTCAAGAGGCAACAGAGGTTGTGGCAACGGCCGTTCCGACACCGATTCCACCGACACCAACCCCCAGCGAACCCCTTGCTGCTATCGTTAACGGGGAAGAAATTTTACTATCGACTTATGAAAAACAGCTGGCTCGCTTTCAGCAGTCTGATCCCGACAGCATAATCGATTACAAGCCAGTTGCGCTCAACTCCATCATTGACAATACGCTCATCATCCAAGCCGCCCTCGAAGCGGGTCTTACAGTAGAAGAAGCCCGAATCGACCAAGAAATATTATCACTCATCGAAGCAGCAGAAGGACGAGAAAATTTTGAGGCTTGGCTCGAACGCAACTTTTACACCGAAGAAGAGCTGCGCCAAGAAATTGCCTTTGGCATCCTTTATGGGCCCCTTGTTTCAGAAGTGGCGGCAGCCGTCCCCACCACCAGTGACCAAGTTCGGGCCAGCTACATCAAAGTCGCTGATGAGGCGTTAGCAAACACGCTATTAACGCAAATTCAAAGCGGGGAATCATTTGCCAATTTGGCCAATCAGCACTCCATTCCTGAGCAAACCAATGAGGTGCCCACGGGTGGCGATGTTGGCTTTTTTGGCATCGATTGGCCGCTTCAAAACGTCCCACCCACTTTTCAAGAAGTTGCTTTCAGCCTCGATGCGGGACAATCCAGCTTGCTCCCGCCAAATCAAGAAGCGGACGGTTTGACTTACTATTACATCATCCAAACAACCGAGCGCGATCCCCAACATCCCATTCCTCAGCCTAGAT
>JBCCFD010000515.1:0-5289 GCA_039029915.1 Chloroflexota bacterium | reverse complement strand
TGAACAGTTTCATTTAGATCTTCCCGCTCGGGGCCGAGCCCTTGATTTAGGGGCTTCTCCCGGTGGATGGACCCGCGTGCTGCGGCAAAAAGGGGTTTTGGTAACGGCCGTTGATCCAGGGCGACTACATCCTTCTCTAGCCCACGATAAAGGCATCCGCCATTTACCTATCGCTGCTGAAAAGCACCTTACCCAATATCCCGACAGCTATGATCTTATTGTCAACGACATGCGGCTCGACGCGCGCGATTCTGCTCGATTGATGGTAAAATACGCAAAACATCTATACAAGCATGGTGAAGCCGTTATGACCCTCAAACTCCCCACTGCCGACCCACTCAAACCGCTTGGTCATGCGCTCAATATTTTAGATGAAGCATTTACAGTTGTTCAAACACGACAACTTTTTCACAATCGTCACGAAGTGACTGTCCATCTACGAAAAAAATAAAGTTGTTCAAGGCTGTTAGTGTGTTGTCCTTCACCTACTAAACCAAAAAGGGGAAATTATGGCTCGTCCTGAACTTGTTGCCAATTCAGATGCAGTGTGGATTACTATGGAAGAATCCACTAACCTCATGACCGTTTCGGGGCTTTTACTCTTTGACGATATTATTGACCACGAACGCCTCAAGCAAACCATCGAGAATCGCCTGCTGACGTATAAGCGCTTTAAACAGCGGATCGTAGAGCCGTCAATCCCACTAGCGCCGCTTTTTTGGGAAACAGATAGCAATTTCAATCTAGATGCCCATATTTTGCGGGTGGGACTCCCCTCACCTAATGATGAGGCCACGCTACAGGAAATGGTTAGCCGATTGGTCAGCACCCCCCTTGATCAAACAAAACCCCTCTGGCAGGTTCACATCATTGAAAACGTCGGCAGCGGCAGCGCCGTATTAGCCCGTATGCATCACGCCTTAGCCGATGGCTTGGCCCTCGTTATGGTTTTGCTTTCACTGGCTGACTTTGCCCCCGATGCACCTCCACGACCTCCAAAAGAAGAAAAAGAAAAGAAATCGTCAAGCTTGCTTGGTAATTTACGGAAACAGGCCAATTCAACCATTGCGGCCGTCTCTAAAACCGCAACGTCACTTGTTAATGAGGGGATGGAAACGGTTAAGAATCCCTCAAAAGCGATGGAATTTGCGCAAAAAGGGGCTGAAAACGCCCGCACGGTCGGTCAATTATTAACTGAATCAGCCGACCCGAAAACCCGATTCAAGGGAAAGCTAGGCGTTGGTAAAAAAGTGGCTTGGTCACGCGCCATCCCGCTTAGTGATATCAAAACCATTAAAAATACCCTAGGTGGTGGTGTGAATGAGGTGTTGGTAACGGCCGTTGCTGGCGCACTGCGCACTCACATGGTCAGTAAAGGAGACCAAATGCAGGGCATTACGATTCGCGCCGCAATGCCCATGAATATCCGTGGCAAAAGTGAAATGGGAAAACTTGGTAATAGCTACGGCGTTGCCTTTGTTCCATTACCACTGTATCTTGAATCCTCCATCGATCGCCTTGAAGAAATCAGCGAAACGATGGCACGCATGAAAAATTCAGATGAAACTATTGTGACGTTTGGCATTCAAAAAGGGATTGAATTTACCCATCATGACGTGCAGTCTGAACTGCTCAAGCTCTTTTCGGCACGAGCAACGGCCGTGATGAGCAACATACCCGGCCCGCCAATGCCGCTTTACATCGCGGGCAGTCAGATCAAGCAGCTCATGTTTTGGATGCCACAGGTGGGCAAAGTTGGCATAAGCATCAGTATGCTAAGCTACGCTGGACAGGTCTTTTTCGGCATCGCCGCTGACGACGGGCTTATTCCTAATCCGAATGAACTGCTTGATGCTGTTTATCGTGAAATTGATAGTCTGCTTGCTCTGGCCACTGATGCTAAAAAATAATCAAGATTATGAAGATCAACAGTTTAAACAGCTAAGCGCTGAGAAAGAGCAATTTAAAGGCCTCTATTTTGAAGATTGTCATTTTATCGACTGTTTATTTTCAGAGGCAACATTTGAGCGCTGCCAATTTAATGAATGCACTTTCCAAAACTGTGACCTATCGCTTACGGTTTGGGAAGGCAGTAGTTTTCAAAACGGCCGTTTTAAGCATTCCAAACTCATTGGCGTTGACTGGACGCGCCTGACCTGGTCAAAGTATGTCAAAGAGTCCCCGCTTAGATTTGAGCATTGCGCTCTTGATTATGGCACCTTTATCGGTTTATCGATTCAAAAACAAAAGATGAGCTCCTGCTCATTAAAAGAAGTTGACTTTACGGAAGCCAATTTAACGGGAACCGTTTTTGACGATTGTGATTTAACAGGGACGCAGTTCCGGCATACAAACTGCACCAAGGCACAGTTCCAAACCGCCAAAAACTATTTAATCAATCCCAAAATTAACGATCTTACAAACGCACAGTTTGCGCTACCTGAGGCGGTTAATCTGCTTCACGCGATGGATATTGTGATTTCCGATTGATAAGTGTTCCGAAGTTTATTATTTAAAAAACCTTGTTAGTTAAAAGCTTCGGAACCTCCAAGAAACGAAGTTTGCCACCGTCATTTTATATAAATCAACAACTTCGTTTCACATAAGTTGCCACTATGTATGATTTAAAATCCATCAACCTGCCTAAGCTGGTTGGTCAACCCTTAAAGCTATTTGCCACCTTTCTGGAAAGTCGCCTTGGGCAAACGCTTCTTCTACCCAAACTGCTGAAAGATGGTGGCATTACGCATTTTCGCAACCAGCAATTTGATGAGCCACCGACCTATTTTCCCCTTGTGCCACCGGCAAACGAAAGTGCGGAAACGACCGAACCCCAGCTTGATTTTGATTTCAGCTCAATCCAATCTCAGATGCCCTATAGAACGGCAGCTGACTACGTTCAAGCCTACAGTAGTGGAAAAACAACGCCGCTTGCCGTGGCAAATGCATTTTTGAACGCCATAGACCAGCTACAGGCTCAAGAACGGCCGTTAAACGCCTTCATCAGCATCAATCGAGAGGATCTGCTAACCCAAGCCCAGTCTGCAACCGAAAGATATCAGACTGGTGCCATGCTTTCCCAATTAGACGGGGTGCCAATTGCTGTTAAGGACGAAATGGATATGGTACCTTACCCCACAACGGTAGGTACATCATTTTGGGGAAGGAAGCCAGCAGAACGCGACAGTACGGCCGTTTCCCGCCTTCGATCCGCAGGGGCGCTCCTCGTGGGCAAAACCAACATGTATGAAATTGGCATTAGTCCTGAAGGATTCAATGCCCACTACGGTGTGGTTCGTAATCCGTTTAATCTTGACCATGATTCCGGAGGGAGCTCAAGCGGCTCAGCGGCGGCTGTTGGGGCAGGACTTTGCCCGATCGCCATTGGGGCAGACGGCGGCGGGTCGATTCGGGTACCAGCAGCGCACTGTGGCTTAGTCGGCTTAAAAGCGACTTACGGCCGTATTAGCGGCTTTGGCGGTGCGCCACTCGACTGGTCAGTGGCGCATCTAGGCCCAATTGGGGCATCAGTACAGGATGTTATGCTTGCTTATAGCACTATTGCTGGGCCAGATGCCAAAGACCCAAGCAGTATGGGACAGCCTCCTGTCAAATTGGGTAATTTAGCCCAATCTGAGGTTAACCAGCTAAAAATAGGCATTTATCCAGACTGGTTTAACCACGCTTCGCCTGAAATTGTGCACGCCTGTCAAAACCTGATTGATGAATTTAAGCGTGCTGGCGCAACGCTTCAAGAGATTGAAATTCCACAGCTTGACAACATGCGTGTTGCTCACGTGATCTCAATTTTGTCAGAAATGACCACAAGCATGCAAAACATCAAAGCCCGCAATCGAGATTTTGGAGCACCGGTCCGAGTCAACTTAGCGCTTGGTCGAGCCGTTACGGCCCGTGATTATGTGCATGCCCAGCGTCTGCGAACGCGAGCTCTATCAATATTTAAAGATATTTTTTCCAGTGTCGATCTCATTGTGACGCCAACAACGGCCGTTACCGCGCCACCTATACCATCTAACAGCGGCACGGCCGGCTGGAACGACCTGAGTACTGTCACCGAACTCATGCGCTTTGTTTTTGTAGGGAATTTAACGGGGATACCCGCTATCACTTTTCCCGTCGGCTACGACAATCAAGGGCTCCCTATTGGCATGCAGCTGATGGCCAATCATTGGCAAGAGGATATCCTCTTCACAGCGGCTCGGTTTGCTGAACAGCTAGTAGAACGAAAAAAACCAGGTCTTTGGGTCAGCTTGATGTGATAGCTAGGCAAACTACATTTACGCCTGATTACGTAAATGTTGAATACCGGTCATAAGCAAAACACCGGCTAAAATTCCCGCCCCCAATAGTGACACGATATCAACCGCCCTGACTGAATCAGACACCCGAAACAGGGCAAGCATGATAAAAATGACAGCTAATGCAATAAAAGCAACAGGTTTTTGTTTCATTTAATCTCCTTTCGGACCAAATCGGTCAAACATTTCTTTTAATCCCATAACATGCTCGGGTGAAAAACGGTCGTCCATGCCAAAAATCGACTGCGTTTTCTCAAAAAAGTCAGGGCCATTTTTTAAACCCAAAACTTGATGCGCATCATTTTCTCGGATCAAACCCACGTGTAAAACGAACGCCAAGTACACACTTTGACTCCAAATGGATTGATGAACACTGGTTAAATCTTCGCTCATCAGTGCCAGCAGAGACTCTTTGGCATCGGTAATGATATTGAGCTGTTCACTGCGCCATGTCGTCAGATTATCTTCGTGCGAAGGTATTAAGGTCACGGTCGCACCGGGAATATCACAAGGCGCATAGGCCTGTATGATAATTTGGACGTTGCGTTCAATTGCCTCTTTAATTTCTGACTTCAGCAAATTTAAAGCTTTTGGAAATGCATCAATGACAGCAATTCGTTGGCAATTTTCCAGCATCATTTTTGCTTTTTGCAAAATTAAATCAACAGAATCCACTCGGTAAATTTTTTCGTTTGACGCTTCTTCAACAGCAATCGATTTAAGAGATGTTAAGAGCGACGCTTTTCGTTGTTCAAAGCTATTTTGAAGTTGGGCTACAAACAAGTCAGGCGGAACAGCTTGGCAGAGTTTGCTTTTCCCCTCTTCTGAAATTTGAATGGCCCCCATCAGCGAGAGTGCTTCTATTGCCTTATAAACATTTGCTGTCGCTTTTCCTAATCGTTTGCCTATGGCATAACCGGTACTTTCATCATTTTTGAGAAGGTCGATATAAACTTCGGCTTCTAATTGG
>JBCCFD010000514.1:0-5317 GCA_039029915.1 Chloroflexota bacterium | reverse complement strand
TCTTTAGTTTCGGCTAAGTGAGAGGTGGCAAAGGCGAGGACAAGACCAATAATTGTAGGTAAAGCAAAAAACTTACAAAGAGGTCAACATGTCACTCGCCGTTACCGAAACTATAGCCGTTTTACAAGTGATTGTACAAACCGTTCCAGTAGGAACGAATCTAGCCCTTTTACAATTGATGTGGACGATTATGAATGGCTCTTTTCTAGCAAGTCGAGGAGCCATCTTTCCTGCTTTAGAAGCCAACGGATACAATGCAACGGAAAGTCGGCGAATATGGCAAGCCTTCCGACAGGGCATGTGGCGGTGCGACGAGAGCATCAATCAATGGCGAGACTACGTTATGAGTCAAGAGAAGTGGGAAAGTCATTGCTATGAAGCGTATCGACCGCTCGCCTTGGATTGGACAGTCATCTGGAGACCCAAGCTTAAGGGATGGAGAGGAAAGTGGTTTCATGGGTTAGCTGGACGCGCCTTGCGTGGGGTTGGCTTTGGCCTGGTCTGTAATGTGGGACGGATAGGAGAGCAACGTGTTCCGTTGTTGCGACGAATGATTCGCCCAAGACAAGAAGACAAAAGCGACAAGCAACTCAAAGCCGACAGTTTGTGTTGGGTGACGCATCACATGGCTGAAGATGAGGTCGTCATTATCGACGCTGGTGTGGAAATAAGCGATGTGCACAGAGCCAATATTCCTCGTTATGTGATTCGCGCCGCTCTTAACTGCACAGCCCGACGTAATTATCTGCCCACCTACAAAGGACGGGGGCGTCGGCCCTGCTGGGGGGAGAAGGTTCGCCCCTTGCCGCGTACGCGCTTAGAAAAAGAGATTGGAGCGACACCACCAGACAAGACAGCTTCCTTCACCCTTGCTCAGCGCACCATCCAAGCCCAAGGTTGGAGTGATGTCGTTTCATCCAACTACAAGCCAGGTGAGGCACCAGCTACCTTTACTCTCTGGGTCTTCTTTGACCCCCTCTACACAACGCCCCTTGTTTTGGCGACCAATCTTGCCCACGCTCAAGCAGCCACCATTTTCTCTCTTTACCTCGACCGCTGGCCTGTCGAGCAGATTCCTTTGGTTGCCAAACAGGTGCTTGGCCTCCACCGACAGTTTGTTTTTGCTCCTGAGTCTTGCTATCGGTTGCCCGAACTGGCTTTTCTCCTTGGCAACATCCTGACTTACCTTGCTGCTTCTCTCCCGCCGCTCCCCACTGGCTTTTGGGACAAACGGCCTCGAAGAACGGCCGGACGCCTCCGTCGTGTCTTGGCCAAGGCGAATTTTCCTCAAGATGCCCTAACTGACCCTAGACTTCGCAAAAAGGCAGCCGTCACTGCCCATTTACCCAAGGGGGTAGCCGCCCATCACCGTCAAAAGGCTGCAACTTAGACGTTCACATCAATTTGGCACGGTTTGTCAACCGATTTTTTAATGTTCTTGGCCTTTAGTTTTCACTAATGGCCTTTTTGTCAACTCCGCTTTCGCGGAACCTAAAGTAATCAACAACCCAATGATTGACGTAGACAGTATTTGGCAATGGTTGACCAAGCCGATAAGCTTGGACGAGGCAGAGAGGCGGCAGCGCCAGACGCTTTTGTCTGCCTTCATTTTGCTTTTCATCGTTGCCACCATTGTCATTGAGCTAATCATCTACGTTAATTTGCAGGCGGAGCCGCAGACAACCTCTAACGTTGGTCGCGCAACGGCTGTTGTTATCCTCTTCGCCCTCACTTATGGGTTAACCCGAACAAAATATTTTCGGCTAGCGATCCTAGCCCTCCTGCTCGTTTTCTCCCTCTCCATTTCGCTTTACCTGAGCGTTATTGTTGACCAACCCTTTTCTTTTCTCCTCATTTACTTTTTAATCGTTGCCTTTTTCTGTTTAGGTTTGTCGCTGGTGATTGTTTATCAACGTAACATTCAAACGAGTGAGAAGCTTGCTTATGCGCGGGAGAGCGAGCGGAGCTATTATGCATTGCTAGAAACGGTGTTTCAGGGGATTGCTGTTTTGCAGGATGGGGTGTTGATCACGGCCGATTCTCGCTTTCTCGAATTTTTTCAATACCATGTTGACGAGATTGTTGGGCGTCCTGTGACGGATCTTATTCAAGAAAACAACGCTCGCTTAAACTTAACTGAGATCGCAGGAGATGGTCTGCGTCATGAGGCGCGGGCTATTAAAAAGGATGGTGAACGGCTTGATGTTGAGCTTGTTGTCCATGCCCAAACCTATCGTGGGATGCCAGCACAGGTTATTGCTATTCGCGACATCATTGACCATAAGCAGAACCAGGAGCTGCTGCGTAATGCGTATGAAACGCTAGAGCTGCGGGTGGTTGACAGAACGGCCGATCTGGCCGAAGCCAACGCCAGTCTTGTGCGTGAAATAGCTGAGCGACAGCAGGTCTATCGTCAGCTAGATGCTGCCCACGATCGTCTTGTCCGCCTATCCCGTCGTTTGGTGGCGATTCAAGAAGAGGAGCGTCGCCGAATTGCCCGTGAGCTTCATGATGAAATTGGACAGGCCCTAACGGCCATGAAAATCAACCTGCAGACTTCTCAGAGCAATATCGCCGCAGCTGACCCCCAGATTGCGACGAGCTTAGATATTGTTGACCAAGTGCTAAAGCAGGTGCGCAATTTGTCATTAGATTTACGGCCGTCTACGCTGGATGATCTGGGTCTTGTCAAAACATTGCGCTGGTATATAGACCGACAGGCCCAATGGGTTGGGTTCACACCACAATTTACGACTAATGTCACCACACGGCCCAGCAATGACATTGAAATTGCCTGTTTTCGTATTGTGCAAGAGGCTCTAACAAATATTGCCCGTCATGCAGATGCTAAACATGTGTTAGTTGATCTAAATCACAACAACGGCACACTTATGTTGAGCATTCAGGATGATGGACGCGGGTTTGATGTTGAAAAGGCTGAAGAGAATGCCGCCTTGGGGGATAGTATGGGGCTGCTTAGCTTAAAAGAGCGTGCTTTGCTGGCCGAAGGAACGGCCGAAATTGTTTCCGAGTTGGGGGAGGGAACCGAGATTCTTGTTACCTTTGATTGGGTGCCACGGGTGGAGTTAAATGGAAAAAATTAGCATTTTGCTGGCAGAAGACCATGTTCTCGTTCGCGCTGGGATTCGTGCTTTGCTACAAAGCCTATCCTATACAGAAGTTGTTGCTGAAGCGGGTGATGGTCAGGAGGCTGTAGACCTCATTGCAAAACTTCAGCCAAACATTGTGCTGATGGATATTTCAATGCCCAAGCTTAATGGTTTGGAAGTGACGCGGCGGATGGTCAAACAGTTCCCTGATGTGCGAATCATCATGCTATCGATGCACATGAACGAAGAGTATGTGCTGCAGGCTTTGAACGCAGGAGCTGCGGGCTATTTACTCAAAGACTCAAGCATTGCTGAGTTGGAGTTAGCAATTCGTTCTGTTTCTGAGGGGGAGACCTATCTAAGCCCTCCTGTTTCTCGCCATATCGCCGACTATGTTCGCCGTGTGGGCAGCCAAACCAGCATGCTGGAGCGCTTGACACCGCGCCAGCGTGAGATTCTGCAGCTTATTGCTGAAGGGCAAACTGTGAAAGAGATTGCTGGTCGTTTAAACATTAGTGCTAAAACTGTAGAAACCCATCGTGCGCGCCTTATGAAGCGACTCGATATTTATGATGTGCCTGGTCTCGTCCATTATGCGATTCGCATGGGGTTGGTAACGCTAAATTAGGTCTAGCTCTAGCCCAAGAAAAAGTCGACTTCTCCCTCGTTGTCAGGAATTCCCTTACATTATTTCAGACATTCCCCGATGTTCTCCATCCCTAGAATCGGATATTCTATATGTGTCGTTAAGCTTTGTTGCTGTAGACAACATTAAAAATATCATTTGTATAAAGGGACTGCATCGTGAATCAAACTGCCTTGAAGAACTGGAATATTCTCATTATTGATGAGAATCCCTATGATGTAGCTGCGATTGAAGAGATGTTTGCGACGTCCCCATACCATTTGTGTTTTGCTCAGTCCTGTGAAGAAGCAAAGCAAGTTATTAAAGTATTTGGTTTACCCCATCTGATTGTAACGGAAAAAACGTTTAGTAATGGTATGGATGGTTTTGAGTTTAGCCGACTCATTCGTGCGAATAGTGATATTCCGATTATTGTTTATTCGGAGCGCATTCCTACAAAATTTATCGTAAAGGCTATTGACGAATTTGCTGACGATTATATTATAAAACCTGTCAGACCTGAGATGCTTTTATCTCATATACGCCGGGTGTTGAGGCGAATTGATTTTTTGCCTGGAAAGCTACAGTCGTTCAGTGACCGTTTCGTCGCCAATTACTCGGCATAATTAATCTAAGTTTACTGTCGGGTGGTGATAAATGTATTTGGCGAATGCGGATCAATTTCGGCTTTTAGTTGTAGAAGACGATCGGACGATGCGTCGTCTCGTAGTAAAGGAACTAAAAAAGACGGGTTTTGAGGTAGCAGATTTTCCTTCTGGTGAGGAGGCGCTTGATTGGATTGCTAAGTTTGGTGTTCCTCATCTAGCGCTTGTAGACATTGATTTGCACTATGGCATGAGTGGGCTTGAATTTTGTGCCACCGTGCGTGAATCAAGCGAGATGGCTGTCGTGATGATGACGGCCAATGATGAAGTCTACACAATTGTTGAGGCAATTGATAAGTTTGCCGAAGATTACATTACCAAGCCATTTAGTATTAGGGAGCTTATTACACGTGTTTGTCGTGTTTTGCGCCGAATTGATGATTTTGGTGCTGAGCTGACGCCGTTGACGCGGATCGATGATAAGCTTTATGTTGACTTTTCCAAACGGCAGCTCGTTGTTGGTGACGACATGGTTTCCTTAACACCAACGGAATCGGAATTGTTGTATGTGTTGGTACGCAATTTGGGTCGGACGGTGACGGTTGAATTTTTGTCACGTCGCGTTTGGCCGATGGCTGCTGTTGATAAACATAAACTCCAAGTGAGCATGTATCGTTTGCGGCAAAAGATTAAAAAAGTAGCGGATTCTTCTTACATCGTATCGCAACGGGGTGTTGGTTATAGACTTGTTGCTGATGCAGCTCAGTGAGTACTTGTCCCTTAGGGTAAACCTGAGAGCAGAAAGGAGACAAGAAAAAAGACCTCGGTGCCAGCCGAGGTCTTTTTGCGTCTGAGTAAAGAGCTATGAGCCGTTGCTTGTTGTTTTTACGGGGGGTGCTGAGGGGGAAACGGCCGTTTCTTCTTCTTCGTGTGGTGACGGGGGTAAATCGGGCCATGGGTGAATGTCTAGAATCTTG
>JBCCFD010000513.1:0-5327 GCA_039029915.1 Chloroflexota bacterium | reverse complement strand
TTACTAACACCAAGGTCCTCGTTGAAAAAGCCACCTTATCGATAGGTTGCCGGTCAAATAAAGGACCTAATACCAAGCTTCTTTCTTCTTTGATATGACGGCGGAATGGATAGCTTGCTTAGAGCTACGGCCGTATACCAAACGCACTTAAATAATTTTTCTTTGCAATCTTTTTGGAGACTTTTGGCTTATCTGTGTGAAGAGCAGATAGACGCATTATAAGGAGTACGCAGGGCGGGGGTAATGGGTCTTTGGTCCTTGTTGGTTGGATTGGGGATTGGGGACTGGGGATTGGGGATTAGGGATTGGGGATAAAATATATGAGTAATAATAGTGATAGTAATACACGAATAAACCAATAAACCAATATACCAATATACCAATATACCAATCATCAATTACCGATTTCCAATTTCCTGATCGCTTCCACAATAAGGCGGTGTTCGGTTTGGTGCATACGCTGAGCGAAGGTGTCTAGCGTGTCGCTGTAGTGGATGGGTACCTTTGCTTGAAGAATGACGTCCCCCGCATCGACCTTTGGGATGGCGTAATGGATCATACAGCCGCTGTGGGTGATTTCACCGTTTTGATAGGCAGCAAAGGAACGCTCGATAGCTCGGATACCATCAAATTGGCCAGGCAAGGCGGGATGGAGGTTAATAATTTTCTGTGGAAATTGGTCAAGAAAGGGTTGCCCTAGAATATGCATCCAGCCCGCTAATATGATAAGGTCGGGTGCATACGGCCGTATCTTTTCGACCAAATCCGCTTCATACACGTCTCGTCCTTTGCCGGCCTCCCGATATGGCTTTAGTGGATGATACAGCGTTGGGATACCAGCCGCCTGCGCTCTGGTCAGCCCGTATGCCGCCTTTCGGTTAGACACCACCAGCACAGGCTCGGATGCCAACTGACCTGATGAGCACGCGTCTAAAATGGCCTGTAAATTTGAACCGGAACCTGAAATAAAGATGATTAGTCGCATAAGAATTGGTAATTAGGTCATTGGGTAATTGGGCATTAGTTATTGGTTATTAGGTTGCTGAAGACTGACTGCTGGTTACTGAAAACATGACGATTTTCACCGTTTACGATACCTTAACCGCAATTTATGATTTCCCGGCCTGCCACTCTTTCAAAATAAACTGGACGACACTGTCCTCACTGTTGGGTCCAATCGAGAAATCGGCGGCTTGATGAACTTCGGCATCTGCATTGCCCATCGCAATGCCTCGATTAGCGGCTTGGATCATGGGGAGGTCGTTGTTTTGATCGCCAAAAACGACGAGTTCAACATCAGTTAAGCCACACATCTCCTGCATGGCTTGGATGCCAAAGCTTTTTTGTGAAGAAATGTGATGGACTGCCATCCAGTGCCAGGGATGCATATAATGATTGGCTTGGACATACCCTGATAGTTGCTCAGGATATTGGGCCATTAATTGCTTAAACAGTTCGTTTAATTCCCCTTCTGAGCCAATGACAATAAACCCAACGATATGCTCAGATGACACAATTTTTGATAAGTCGGCTTCTTCTAGTCTGGGGTCTTGCACGCTTTGTCGATGAGACAGGTAGAAGTTGGAGCCTTCATTCATTTGGTGTTGGTAGCACAGCCTATCACGATGACCATCAGATGTATTCATGAATGGAGATAAGCCTGCATCAACTATCATGTTGAGAATACCAACGGCCGT
The DNA here is from genome assembly GCA_039029915.1 of Chloroflexota bacterium. Taxonomy (GTDB): domain Bacteria; phylum Chloroflexota; class Anaerolineae; order Promineifilales; family Promineifilaceae; genus QQUD01. The sequence goes on along the minus strand of JBCCFD010000513.1, from coordinate 3,630 downwards.
TTCTGGCTCGATATCTCGTCTTACAAAATGCTCGCCAGTGTGCAAATCAGACACAAACGCGCCGTCTTTTTCGATGACGGGGAGCTTTAAATTAAGGCCAGCGAGCACCTGCTGAACCGAAATGAGCTGGCGTCCGGTAGCGATTGAAAAGAGCAACCCCTCTTCAATCATCTCATTGAGCGTGTTTCGGGCAAAGGATGATAGGGTGGCATCTTCTTGGAGCAAGGTGCCGTCTAAATCGGAAACGTAGAGCGTTTTTTTCATGGGTTCATTGTCACTGTGGATGGGCCCTCAACCATTTGGCCGACGGTCATAAGCTCAGGAAGCAGGGCTTTGGCTTTGGCAGCATTATCAGGCGACAGAATAACGAGCATACCTAAGCCCATGTTGAAGACGTGACGCATTTCTTCAGGGGCAACACGGCCGTATTCTTGAATCATGTTAAAAATTGGTGGCACTTCCCACGCTTTTGCATCAAGAATAGCACCTAAGTTGTTTGGGAAGATGCGTGGTGGATTGTCAATCAGCCCCCCGCCCGTGATATGGGCTAGCCCTCTGATTTCTGTACCCGCTTCAAGCAGTTGGGTGATTTCATTGAGATAGGCCCGATGGGGTGTCAGCAACGCTTCCCCAATTGAACTGCCTAAGGTGTCATTGTGTGTTTGCCAATCCAGGTCAGCGAGCGCGTTGCGGGCTAGCGTGTAGCCGTTTGTATGGAGTCCGGTTGAGGGGAGCCCCAAAATGATATCACCCGCCTGAATGGAACGGCCGTCTATCACTTTATCCCGCTCAACGATGCCTACAACCGTGCCGACAAGATCAAGCTCACCTGCTTGATAAACGCCCGGCATTTCGGCCGTTTCACCGCCCAGTAAGGCACAACCGACACTTTTACAAGCTTCAGCAATGCCAGCAACCACGGCTGCAATTTGCGCTGGGTCCAGCTTAGAAGACGCGACGTAGTCTAGAAAAAACAGCGGCTTAGCCCCCTGCACCAAGATGTCGTTGAGGCAGTGATTGACAATATCTTTCCCGATGGTGTCCCAGCGCCCCATTGCTGCGGCAACCATCGTTTTGGTGCCAACACCATCAGTTGACGCCACAAGGACAGGTTGCTCTAGTCCGACTAAGTTTGTAATCTCAAAAAGACCGCCAAAGTTCCCCACTTCTGAAAGCACTTGAGGGGTATAGGTTGATTGAACGGCCGTTTTAATCAAATCGGTGGCTCGATTCCCCGCCTCTAAATCAACCCCTGCTTTGGCGTATGCTGATTGTTTATTCATAAATTATTCCTGTTATTTTGAGTTGCCAATTGCTCCCTTTCAACCTATTTTATCTCCCAATATCCGTTCGGTAGTGGGCGCCTTCAAAATGGATGTGCTTGACGCCCGTGTAAGCTTTCTCAACTGCCGTATCTAAGTCGTTGCCCCGAGCGCACACGGCTAAAACGCGGCCACCGCTTGTTGTAATCAGGTCACCCAGCATTTTTGTGCCAGCGTGAAAAACCAATGTTTCAGCCGGTATGTGGTCTAAACCTGAAATGGGGAGTCCTTTGGGATAGCTCGCTGGATACCCAGGTGAGGCCATAACCACTGCAGCACAGCCCCCCTCGTGATTTTTAATCATATCAGAAGATAAACGGCCGTTGAGGCACGCTTCCATAATCTCAACCAAATCACCATCCAGCATCGGCAGAAGCACTTGGGTTTCAGGATCGCCAAACCGACAGTTAAACTCTAAAACCTTTGGTCCATCTTCTGTGAGCATGAGCCCGGCGTACAAGATGCCAATATAGGGTGTGCCGTTGTCTGCCATGCCTTGAATGGTGGGCTCTAAAACCGTTTTGCAAATGTCAGCAATTAGTGCTGCTGAAACGTCGGGTGGCGGGGCATAGACGCCCATACCGCCGGTGTTGGGGCCTTCGTCGTTATCAAAAACACGCTTGTGGTCGCGAGCGGGGAGCATCGGAACGGCCGTTTTTCCATCAGAGAAGGCCAGTACCGATACTTCAGGACCAAATAAACGCTCTTCAATGATGACTTCGTTACCCGATTCCCCAAACTTTTGCTCAACTAATATTTCTTTTAGGGCAGATTGGGCCTCATCTTTAGTGTCACAAACAATAACCCCTTTACCAGCCGCTAAGCCGCTGGCTTTAACAACCACGCCTCGACCGTCTGGCCGCCAATTTTCTTCGAGGAATGAGTGAGCAGTCTCAAAGTCCGTGAATGTTTGTGAGCAGGCTGTTGGAATGCTCGCTTGGAACATAAATGCCTTTGCAAACGCTTTTGAAGATTCAAGCTCAGCCGCCTTTTGAGAAGGTCCAAAAATAGCTAGACCGGCCGCTTGAAACCGATCAACAACTCCGAGTGAAAGCGGGATTTCTGGACCTACTACGGTTAGGTCAATGCTTTTTTCTTTAGCGAAAGCTAGCAAGCCATCAATATCGTTGTCTTTAATATTGACGTTGGTGCAAGAAACGGCCGTTCCTGCATTTCCAGGCGCGACAAAAATTTGCCCGACCTGCTCCGATTGGCCAATTTTCCAAGCCAGCGCATGTTCACGCCCCCCACCGCCAACAATTAGTATATTTTTTTTACTCATAAGATGATGTTGCAAGTTTCCTTTTCAAAAGCCAACGATTTATTATTCACAATTGACAATTGCCCATTTACAATTGCTTAGTCTCCCCACGCTTCCTCAAACACAACCTTATCTTGCTGTCTATTTTCATCAAATAGCCAGTCGGGGATTTCCAGCGGATATTTACCAGAGAAGCAAGCGGTGCAGTAGCCCGTTTTTTCTTTTTGCTGCTCTTTGATGGCGTTCACCATACCGTCATGCGTTAAGTAGGCCAGGCTATCGGCGCCAATGCGGCGACGAATCCCTTCAATGTCAAGCTGGCCAGCGATGAGCTCTTTTTTAGTGGCCATGTCAATACCCATAAAGCAGGGATTGGCTACCGGTGGAGATGAGACGCGTACGTGCACTTCTTTAGCGCCGCCTTCACGAATCAGCTGCACCAGTGGACCTGCCGTGTTACCGCGAACAATCGAGTCATCAATAAGAACTACGCGTTTGCCGTTGAGATTGGCGTGGAGAGGATTGTATTTAAGACGCACGCCTTCTTTGCGCAGATCATCGTCGGGTTGAATGAAGGTGCGCCCAATATAGCGGTTCTTGGTTAAACCTTCTGTAAACTGCAGTCCAGACTCTAAGGCATAACCGATGGCTGCGGGCGTGGCTGAGTCTGGTACGCCAACCACCACATCAGCTTCCACTGGGGCTTCTCTCGCCAGCTGTCGCCCAAGCCGTTGGCGAACATCGTGGATAATTTGCCCTTCAAAAAAGGAGTCGGGGCGGGCAAAGTAAACGTATTCGAAGATGCACAAGCTGCTTTTTTTAGCGGGCACGCCTTCGAATGAATTGAGACCATATTTGTTGATCCGAATAATTTCACCGGGCTGCACTTCGCGCATGAACTCGGCGCCGATCGTGTGCAGGGCACACGTTTCTGAAGCCACGACGTAACCGCCGTCTCCTAAGATGCCAAGGCACAACGGCCGTAAACCGAGTGGGTCACGCATCGCATAAACACCGTCCCGCGTGAGCATGGTAAGTGAATAAGCC
>JBCCFD010000512.1:0-5344 GCA_039029915.1 Chloroflexota bacterium | reverse complement strand
GCTCAGTATACTGAAAACAACAGTCTAAAACAGGAGTAGGAATCGCATAAGCAAGCAATCGCTCTCTTATTTTTATGGAAGAGATTTTTGCTATTTGGCGTTGGGAGAAAACGGCCGTTTTCTCCCAACGTTAACTTTCGCGTGCGCTTCCTTCAGCAGCTTTCAGGTTCTTTTCCAAAGCTGATTCATACCAGAGGTAACAAAATGTTAAATTTTCAGAAAACAAATCGACAAATACTCTATCTAATAATCATACTATTCATTTTTTCAGTAGCCTGTACAAGCCGTGATTCTAGCCCAACGCAGACCCCAAGCGTTGATGATAACGCTCCTCAGCCAGCAGGTCATACTCATGAACACGAAGGGCATATCATCTCTGAAGCCTCCGCTGATATTGAACGGGAGTTTGATATTATTCACACGAAAGTTGTTTCTGATGGAGATGACTTGGTTTTTGAGCAAGAAGTACAAGGTGAGGCTGGGGCAACCGCTCCTAACCCAGTTGGAGAACTAGCGGGAGCACCTGTATACAGCTATGTATGGCCGACTTCGCTAGATAGCAGCACCGTCGGCTTTGAAGCGGAGCAGGGCATTTTAGCATTAGCTTTGACGGTTCATCCCGACTTTGATGACACGCCACTGTACGACGAAGATGGTGACGGTGATAACACAAATGATGGTGGGGAATGGCATGCTCACTGGATTGTTCTAGAAGAGGATGATGCGTGTGGAAAAGGCAGTCTAAAAGTGAAAGATATTCCTGATGGTACACAGCCTCAAATGCCGGACACCTGGCCGGAATTACCCATTTTTATCAGTAGCCCTGCCTATGATTTTTCGTTAGAAAATAGCCAAGTGTTGGTTCGTGTGCCTCTATCAGACATTGGTGCAGACAACAGCTTCAACTTTGATGGCGTTACATCAGCACTACGCGTCAGCCAGCAAGTTCATGCTCCCCTGCTCTGCATTACGGATGTTTGGGATATTGCCTCGGGGGACTTGAGTTTGCCCGGCGAAAGCAACTAATATTTTATCAAGCTTCCTTGCTAAATTTTGATAGGTGATACTGAAGCCTGAGCGAATCGAAGGTGAACGGCTGGAAATTGGTTCAGGCATTAGCTGTCTTTCAAGCATTTTGTGCCTACTTTTAAAGGATGCTCAACAAATGATTAAAGCGAATGAACTGATTACTGAAAGGTGGCTTAACACAGATAGAAACATTACTCTTGACTCGTTAAGAGGAAAAGTAGTAATTATCTTTGCATTTCAAATGCTTTGCCCCGGCTGTGTGCAATACTGTATTCCACAATCCAAGCAGGTTTATGATGTTTTCCACAACGAGGAGGTCGTTGTTTTGGGTTTACATACAGTTTTTGAGCACCATGAGGCGATGCAAGAGCCAAGCCTGCGGGCTTTTTTGCATGAATATGGTATTCGCTACCCCGTTGCCATCGATATGACGGGAGTCAATTCACCAATGCCCCAAACGATGGAGCAATATAGGATGAGAGGCACACCGACGACGATTTTGATTGACCGAGGAGGTCATTTGCGCAAACAACATTTTGGTCATTTACCAGATATGGTTTTAGGGGCAGAAATTATGGCCCTGATAAAGGGATGACGGCATTGTGCGACTAGCAGGTAGCAAGCACAATGCTTTTCACACGCTAAATCATTAAAAGACCCCATTTGGATTCCGGATTGCACCACCAGTCAACAGCGCATTAAATCGCATAAGGCCATCAATGGGTTGGATTGAATCCCAATGCTCAACAATTTTCCCATCAATAACCTGCCATGTGTCTGTGATATTGAACCCTTTCTTATCGTTTCCTCTATGTTTTTTGCTCACGGTGGCATGAGAATGGAACATGACATACTCTCCATCCGCAAGAATCTGCTTCACATCGTAGGTGAAATCTGGGAACCTTTTGGCAAGCTGGGCAACTGTTTCAATAACACCGGAAATGCCATCCGGCATGTTTCGATTGTGCTGCACGTATTCACCGTTGTTATACACTCTCCGAATGTAATCAAAGTCATGGTTGTTCATAATATTTTGTACGAAATCTAAGATTAGCTCTGCATTTTCTGTTTCCTGATCTGACCAATTTTCTTTTTTTAATGAGTCAAAATCAATTTTTATAATGTCCATTTTTAGTTCCTTTTTTATTATATTTGCTTAAATAGATTTTGATTGAGCATTCAGTCATATTCAAGCAAAAAAATTTAGCTTAAAGTTGGTTATAATGATTTAAACGCGCTTGTTTAGCCAGATGGATGAATTTTTACCTGCATTTTTGATTGAGCATTCAGTCAAATCTGACAAAAAAATTCAGCTTGTCATACCGATCCAATAAATTTCAAATGAACGAGCAATGTGTTTTGTCAGCGCCATATCTGCTAGCTCGTAAGTGATAGCATAATCGATCGCTGCATCACGGTGGGCAAACGCCAACCGCGCTACATACTCAACTTCGACATCCCGGTACAGGCCAGATTCAATGGCCTCCGGTATGATAGTGATGGCGAACGACCACTGGGCCCACGATTGATCTTTGGCGTCTCTACTGACCAAATCTGACAGCTTAAGCTGCTGGAGAAGCCGATAGCGCACTGGAAAGCGAACCCCCCAGTCAATTTCACGAAACCAAATATGCTCAACTCGCTCTTTGACCGTGCCATTTGCTGGGTATTTGGCTTCGATATGCGCGGTTTGTTCCTGCCTTAATTGTAAAAACACCTCATCAATGAGCCCGTTTTTTGATTCAAAATAGTTAAACAAGGTGCCAGTAGAAATCCCAGCATGCTTTACTATTTTGGAAGTGGGGGTGTTCCAAAAGCCAGATTTAGAAAATAGGTCAATGGCGGCTTCGATGATTTGGGTTCGTGTATCGCTCATGGTCCAAATCATAGCAAGAACTGAGCGTTCAGTCAAGTCGACTATTGGTTTTATTTGGCATCATAGTACCAAGGCTTGCAACGTGATTGTTTTCATTCCCTCAAGGTTCGGAAATTCATTGAGCAGTTTTACTTCAAAATCTTGTTTTCGAGCAAATAATAAGTCAAAAGCCTGTTAAGTGTTCCGAAGTTTCTAAATTGAAAACCCTGTTAGATAAACGCTTCGGAACCTCGAGGAAACGAAGTTTATCGCCGCCGTTTTATTCAAAGCAGGAACTTCGTTTCACTTAAGGTGAAATTTGACAGGCTTTTGACTGTTGTGATTATCATGTTCGAACGTTAAAAATCGAGTTTACAGGACATTAATCGCCGCCTATAGCAATCGGTAAAAATGTGAAATATCCGGTTGTCACGCTAGTAGTGCTGCTGTCGTTTGCAGAATTATTGTCAGCAGGTATTGAGCTGTTGAGAACGGCCGTATTATCAATCGCTACCCCAGACCCTGAAGCACTAACAACCAATGTTAACGTTACGTTGCTATTATTTGCTACTAACCCCACATCCCAAAGACCGGTTACCGCATCGTAGCTGCTGCCATTGATCGTACTTGAACTCAGGTATGTTACTGTAGCGGGAAGGGTATCAAGCAGTTCAACGGCCGTTGCGTCGACATCGCTTATATTTTCAACCGTAATAGTATAGGTAATGATTGTTTCCACAGGGCTAATTTCAGTCACGGCCGTTTTATTAACCGCCAAGTCGAAGTTGGCCACAGTGTGTGATTCCGTATCGCTACTGCTGTTGAAATTTGCGTCCCCATTGTAGCTGGCCGTCACGGTTTTTACCCCGAGACTGTTTGTCGTTAGGCTACAGCTGCCGCTGCCGCTAGATAGCGTCACAGTACACATATTGCCTTCCCCATCATCCACATCAACGCTGCCCGTTGGTCTTCCCCCTGCAGACGTAACGGTGACGCTCACCGTGTAAGAGGCCCCAACGGCTGATGCGTCCGGCTCATCGCTCACGATCGCTGTGATTGTGTCCGCTTTATCAATGGTGTGTGAGTCGGTGTCACTGCTGCCGCTGTAAAAATCAGTGCCGGCGTAAGTGGCCGTTAACGTTTTTGAACCAGCGCTTGTTGAAGTTAGGGCGCAGTTCCCGCTGCCTGCAGACAGGTTAATCGTGCACATATTGCTTTCGCCGTCATCAATTGTTACGGTGCCTGTTGGCGTGCCGCTGGCTGAAATCACTGTTGCCGTTACCGTATAAGATGCGCCGACAGTTGAGGGGGCGGGAACGTGACTGTCGATGGTGGTTGTGGTGGAGGCTTTGTTTACGGTATGTGATTCCGTGTCGCTGCTACCGTTGTAATCGTCTGAACCGCTGTATGTGGCGGTCAATGTTTTGGTGCCTGAACTGGTTGATGCTAATGAACAATTACCACTGCCAGCGGACAGATTGATGGTACACATATTGCCTTCCCCATCATCAAGATCCACAGTGCCGGTGGGGGTTCCGCTTCCGGCCGTGACGGTGGCCGTGACTGTATAAGATTCGCCAATAATTGACGGATCGGGTGAATCGTCTGTGATTGTGGTTGTGGTGTCAATTTTATTGACGGTGTGCGATTCTGTATCGCTGCTGCTATTAAAATAGGCGGTGCTGTTGTAAACGGCCGTTACTGTCTTAACGCCAGCAGAGGTTGAGGTTAGGCTACAGCTGCCGCTGCCAGCAGACAGATTGATGGTACACATATTGCCTTCCCCATCATCAACATCTACCGTGCCCGTGGGGGTTCCCCCGGCCGAACTGACCGTCGCCTCAACCGTATACGCTTCACCGATGGTTGACGGATCGGGAGAATCACTGGTGATTGTGGTGGTGGTATCTGCAACGGCCGTACCTGAAATAACAAACGTATACGGGTTATTATCCGAATCATCATTTGCTATCGATACCGTGTCAGATAAAGTCCCTGCTACTGTGGGCGAAAATGTGACTTGGAAGGTCGTATTACTCCCAATGCCTATGGCGCTAACAGCAGGTTGCGTACTAACATCGAAATGGGTGTCAGTGGCCAAATCAACATCTGGTGATCCTGTTAAATTGAGACTTAGATTGCCCGTATTTGAAATTGTGAATGTCCGCGTCAGGCTGCTGCCCATTGATAGTTGCCCAAAACTTGTATGATCAGCTGTTACAGGGGTTGTGTCCCCGTTTTCAATCAGTTGATCATTCCCATGAACAGACATCTCGGGGGCTCTTGGTGGTTCGCCTTCCCAAAATTGGTATTCACCGGTGGTATCGTCTGTAAAGTAATAATAAATCTTATCGTCTAAATGATTGAGAGCTTCGGCTCTGCTCCAAGTGCCTGATGGTGATATGTCTGTCCAACTGCCGTCATCTACTTGATAGGCAACATAGTCGCTACTGGATAGTT
>JBCCFD010000511.1:0-5368 GCA_039029915.1 Chloroflexota bacterium | reverse complement strand
CATAAAGTTTGCCACTTTTTCTCCAAATTGATTTCATTTAAGGCAGTTGTTGACATAAAAACTCTTCCCTCTCAAATGTGAAGCAGCCCGTCTAAATGATTATTTGGGAATGAACGGAAATATACAGTTGGAGAGATTACTAAGGGGAGTAAACGGTATATATTTTGGTTTCAGATGTAAGAGAACGATGGACAGGGCAACGGTCAGCGATTTCGATGAGACGTTGAATTTGAGCCTCGTCTAAATCCCCCTCAAAACGAATCGATGTTTCAATGATGTCAACCTTTGCAGCACCTTCAGTTTCACAATCGTCGCAATCCTTCCCCGACACTTTTTTATGGTTTAGCGTCACGTGAACAGATTCAACTGGCCACGCTTTCCTTTTGGCATAAAGATGCACGGTCATCACTTTGCAAGAGGCGAGAGCACTCAGCAGAAGATCGTAAGGATTTGGACCTAAATCTTCGCCGCCAGCGGAAAGGGGCTCATCAGCTAAGATTGAGTGGTTGCTTGCCTGAATTTGGACTTGAAGGTTTTCAAGGCTGTGTGCAGTTACAGTGGTCATGTTTGACTCCTTATTTGCTCAATGGAAATACAGAACCCTTTGCTATCGACGAATGGGGCTAATCGATTTTGCTGTTTTGGGCTGCAGCTTGATCAAGGTACCAATAGAGCGTGCCGTTTGAGGGTTGAATTCTTTGTATGGGCCACTTTTCAAGATTAGTTTCCCCATTTAAGACCTCGTTAACGGTTGCGGCTTTGTTTTCACCCGTAATAAGAACGAGAATATTCTTGGATTTATTGATAAGGAGCGGTGTAAAGCTAATCCGGTTGGCGGGGCGACCATCGTAGTTGGCTGTGACTGAAATTACGGCCGTTTCTCGCTCAATAGGCTGGATTGCACCTGGGAAAAGTGATGCGGTGTGTCCATCTCCCCCCATGCCTAACAAGACGAGGTCAAAGATAGGTAGCGCCCCGTCATTCAATGATACCGCCTTAAGCTGAGCCAAATAATCTGGCACGGCGTCAGCAGGGGAGAGCTCACCTTTAGCACGATGAATATTTTCTTCTGGAATGGGGACGTTTTGGAGCAGGATGTTTTTAGCTTGTTTGAAATTACTGCCGTCGTTCGTGGGGGGGACAAGTCGCTCATCTCCCCAAAAGATGTGGGTATCTTGCCAAGGCATTTTTTCGGCATACGGCCGTTTATTGAGTAGTTCGTATAAAAGAGCTGGCGTACTGCCCCCGGATAGTGCCACAAGAAAACGGCCGTTTTTTGAAATGGCCTCGGTGGCAGTTTCCAATAACAGTTTTGCCGCCGCCTGGGCAACGTCTTGTTTCGTATCAAATACTTGAATCACGATCCACTCATCTTTGCCACATTTAAACCTTGATAGGCAGCTCCGTATAAGGCAATCTTAGGGTTGCAAATGATGTACACAGGCACCTGCTCTAACAAGTTGGTAAAACGGCCTTTAGATTGGAAAATATCTGTAAAATTGCTGGCCTGCAGTTGGGGAATGAGTCGAGGCGGAATACCCCCGCCTAAGTAGATACCGCCCGTTGCCAGCAGTTTTAGCGCCATGTTTGACGCTTCACCCGCTAAAATTTCAAAAAAGAGGTTTAATGTTGCAATACAGATATTGGCGCTTTTTTGAACAGCATGCTGCACAATGATCGGGGTTTTGTCGGGTGTGCTTTCCAGCTCTTTTGCTAACCAGGCCGGCTCTTCAAATCGGTTCGTTTCCTTAAAAAATTGATAAAGGTTGGGTAAACCACTGCCTGAACAAACGCGTTCATAGCTGACATGGTTATATTTTGTGGCTAAGAAATTAAGAAGGTCAACCTGTAGCGATGAAACAGGTCCGAATGATGCATGACCCCCTTCGGATGGGTATGATTCATAGCGGGTACCGGTCCAAACTAAGAAGGCCTCCCCAAGCCCAGTTCCGGGAGCGACAATCCCAATGGCCCCGTTCTCGGCTTTTTGCCCTTCTTTTAGGTTAACCACATCATCCGGTTGAAGATAGGGTACACCGTTGGCAATTGATTCAAGATCATTCAGTAAGGTGACGGTTTCAATACCAAGCTGTTGCTTTAAATTTTGGACATCGATGATCCAGGGCAGATTGGTAATTTGAGAACGGCCGTTTACAACCGGACCCGCCACACCAAAACTCGCTGCTGTGATATCAACGTCGAATCCCTGCATAAAATCTTCAATAATCTGCTCCAAAGCAGAAAATTGGCTGCTCGGATATGTCTTTTCAACAATCGGTTTAATAGGCAGACCGGCTCCGGACTCTTCAAACAGTGCCAGAACCGTTTTGGTTCCACCAATATCGCCAGCTAAAAGAAGGGTTTTCTCCATATTTACGATTCTACCTGAACACCATTCCAAAATGCGACATGATCTTTGATATTGCTTGCCGCAGATTTAGGGTTCGAGTAGATCCAAGCGGCTGCTTTGTTGACCTCCCCATTGACTTCGATATCAAAGTAAGAAGCTAGCCCTTTCCAAGGGCAAACAGATGTCTTTGATGATTCAGTAAAGAATGTTTTGTTGATTGATTCAGGTGGGAAATAATGATTTCCCTCAACCATTACGGTATTGTTGCTTTCAGCCAAAACTTGACCATTCCAAATTGCTTTCGCCATGGAATCCTCCTAAATTAATATGTTTATTGATAAAAGATTGTGCTTTTGTGCGTATATGGGAGTAGAAAAGTGGTGATGGCTTTTTTTACCATCACTTAAAACAAATATTTATTCTTCTGTTTCTAAAACATTAAGCAAAATGTCAAACTCCAGTTTGCAGTCTGGACAGGCTTCAATATGTGCTTTGACAAGCGGCATGAGTCGTTCAACATCCTCATTTGAAACAACTAGTTCAACATACTCATCGAGTAAAGCGTATGACTCTTCGCAAGAATATTCGCCCTCTTTTGTATTTTGAACCTGCTTCATTAGGTTGAAGACAACTTCTTCGGAAATGCCTAAGCTTTCTTGCTCAGTGGTTTCGACTGAAGAAGAATGAGGTAACTGGCCTTGATTATTTGGTTTGTCTTGCGTTTGCTGACCTAAGAATAAATTCCTGAGTCTGTCGATAATTCCTGTCATAGTGTTCATTGGACGCGTTAGGTTTTATGCTTCTTACTCAAAGACGCCTAAAATATCTTCAGGTGAGAGTCCTTCCTCGGCTAAAGTCCTTTTCAAACGAAGGCGAGCATCATGTAAAAGCTTGTAAACCGCATTCGGTTTCATATCCATGGTCTTCGCTACTTCAGCAGCAGACCGGCCGTTAATCGTTGCTGCCACTAGTGCTGTTTTTTGTTTTTCGGTCAATGAATTGGAAATTAAATACTCAACCCGTTTAACGAGCTCGCCTCGCTCAGCTACCTTTTCAGGAGAAGGCTTGCGGTCTGCCATAAACTGGGGCGTATATTCACCATTGTCCGTTTCAACAATGCCATTTAATGATTTATCTTGCCATCGCTTTCTTCTTAATTCGGTTAAGGCCACTGAAACTGCGATTTTGTGCGCCCAAGTTGTAAATTGACTTCTGCCAGCAAAGGTATGTATTTTATTGAGTATTTTTAGCAAAGCCTCTTGAACAAAATCTTCCGCTTGGCTTTCAAACTCTGGGGCAGACGTGTTGACTTGTCCTAATAATCCGCGCTGCAAACCTGAAAGCAATATTTTTCGGAGATCAGCAATTGCCATTTCATAATTTGGACTAGATTCCTGTAATTCTGTTAGCCATTGTTCGTTCGTTCTTTTTACCACGCCGTTATTATACCTAAATCATAGAAACCGTTGTAAGGATTTCCGACATAAGGTGGTCATATGGGTTAAAAAAGGGGATTTTTAATTTGTATCTAGAAAATCAAAGCAAATTAAGTGAAGCAGAGGTTCAGCTTTTTATAAAACGACGGCTTTAAACTTCGTTTCCTCTAGGTTTTGAAGCGTTTATCTAACCAGATTTTTGATTTAGAAACTTCAATATATCTAAGAACACCGAAACTGATCTTTTGAATCAAGATTTACTCAAGGCGGTTTTCTTATCTAAGCATGTTATGAGCGAGGCAAAAAGGCATATGTATGACTTGATTATCATTGGGGCAGGTTCAGCGGGGATTACTGCCGCAGATTTTGCAGTTCAACTTGGCGCAAAGGTGGCTATGGTTGAAAAAGCCAAAATTGGGGGCGATTGCACTTGGAAAGGTTGCGTTCCCAGTAAAACTTTGCTGCATATTGCCAAACAGGTTCAAACTGCCCGCCAATCGCAAACTTATGGTGTTCAAACTAATGCTTGCTGTGTTGATATGGTGAAAGTCAAAGACAAAATCAACGCCGTTATTCAAGAAATCTATCAGCATGAAACAAACGATGTCTATTTGGACAAGGGCGTTGATGTTATTGTCGGGGAAGCCAAATTTGTGGGACCCCATCAAATTCGAGTGGATGACAAGACCTTAGAATCAAAAGCGTTTTTGATTTCGACGGGCGCCTCCCCGTTCGTTCCAGAGATTCCTGGCTTACGTAACACTGGTTTTCTTACTTATGAACAAATCTTTGAAAATGAAACATTGCCTGACCGTTTCCTTATTTTGGGAGCTGGACCTGTAGGCGTTGAAATTGGGCAGGCATATGCACGGCTTGGCTCAAAAGTGACAATGATAGATGGACTCGCACCATTAGAAAAGATTGATTTGCAAGCATCAAGGGCGATTAAAAATCAACTCTTGGCAGAAGGGGTGACCTTCGTACAGGGGTTTGCAACGGCCGTATCCCAAAGTAAAAACGGCGAATTTACGATTCATATCAATAAGCAACAATTTCAAGGGGACATGCTGCTTGTAGCTACTGGGCGCAAACCAGTGGTTAAAGGACTTGATTTAGATGCCGCTGGCGTGTCTCATACTCAACAAGGCATTCAGGTAAATGATAAGTTACAAACAAGCGTGCCTCATATTTACGCCGCTGGAGATTGCACGGGTGGCTTTCAAGCAACCCATTATGCGGGCTGGCAAGGGTTTCAGGCGGCCCGGAATGCCCTTCTGCTCGGCGCTGACAAAGGTGTCTTAAGAGATATTCCCGTGACTGTATTTAGCGAACCAGAGGTAGCTCAGGTGGGGCTTTCCGAACAAAAAGCGCGGGAGAAGTACGGTGATAAGCTTATTGTGTCTCAGCGTGACCTTGACCGAGTTGACCGAGCCGTAACAGATAGTTCGATCAACGGTTTTATTAAGGTGCTGCATTTGGAGAACGGTCGTATTCTGGGTGCAACCATTGTTGCTGAAAGGGCTGGTGAGATGATTAATGAATTCGCCCTTTCAATCAAAAACAAGCTCTCCATTCAAGACGT
>JBCCFD010000510.1:0-5390 GCA_039029915.1 Chloroflexota bacterium | reverse complement strand
GCTCATTAGCATCGTAGTCAACATCGTGCAGCTGGTGCAGGCGTTAGAAATTGCGGAATCGGTTGTGATTCCGCTGGGCGTGATGGTAGCGTACGCCATTATGGGTGGTATTGATGATTATCAAGGGTTCCACTTGCGCCCCGGCGAAGGAATGCGCGCCCGCACGAAGTTTATTATTCAGCTCATTATTGCGACCATTGCCGCCATTTTGCTCTACTGGTTTGTAAACGATCAGCACGGCTGGGTGGCGATTCCGACGGTGCCCGTTTTGGTAGATATTGGCATCATTTATATCCCGATTGCGGTGTTTATTATTTCAGCCACTTCTAACGCTATCAATCTTACCGACGGGCTGGACGGTTTGGCGGGCATTATTTCCGCCACAGCGTTTGCCGCTTATGGGATTATTGCCTTTTTACAAAGCCCTTCCAACGAAGGCACTTTTTCTGGGCCAAACTTTATTACCGTTTTTTGCTTTATTGTGGTTGGCTCTTGCTTTGCCTTTTTGTGGTTTAACGCCCATCCGGCTCAGATGTTTATGGGAGATGTGGGGTCGCAGGGCTTAGGGGCCGCGCTGGGCGTGGTGGCTTTAATTACCAACCAGTGGCTTATTTTGCCAATCGTGGCTTTTATCCCTTTTGTGACCACGATTTCCACGATGCTGCAGGTAGCCTCGGCGGTGCTGAGTCGACGTTACCTTGGGCGAGATATACGGCCGTTTAAAATGGCCCCGCTCCACAATCACTTCGTCTTAAGCGGCTGGAGCGAAACCCAAATCGTACAGCGCTGGTGGCTCATCGGCATCATTGCCGCCATGGTGGGCATTGCGTTGGCGTTACTCTAAAGCAATTCAGCTAATTAGCCCACTTTGCTTGTCAGCATTTCAGCTGACTAGCTGACTAGCTGATTAACTGACTAGCTCAATTGCAGAGATGGATGAACTTTACGGACAAAAACTCTTAATTTTAGGTCTTGCGCGTCAAGGCAAGGCATTGGCTCGATACGCTTCGAGCGTTGGGGCAAAGGTCACTATTTCAGACCTGCGCCCGATGAGCACACTAAAGGCTGAGCTGGATGATTTAAAAGATTGTCCAATTGCTTATGTGTTAGGAGAACATCCTATGAGTTTACTTGATGATTTAGACATGATGGCAGTCAGTGGTGGTGTCCCTTTGGAAGCCCCGCTGGTTCAAGCGGCGCTGGCAGATGGCGTGACCGTTACGAACGATTCCCAAGAATTTATTAAACGGTCTCCGACGGCCGTTATTGGCATTACGGGGTCTGCTGGTAAAACGACGACCACGGCTCTGACGGGTGTCATGAGCCAGGTGGCCGGTCGGACCACGTGGGTGGGTGGCAATATTGGTCGCCCCCTGATTTCAGACCTCGACAAGATGTCCAAAGATGACATTGTGGTTCAAGAGCTATCGAGCTTTCAGCTTGATTTGTGGGAACGCAGCCCCTCGATTGCGGCGGTGCTTAATATCACGCCCAATCATTTGGATCGGCATAAAACGATGAATGCTTACGTCAACGCCAAAGCTAATATCTTGCGTCATCAAACGGAAGACGACACGGCCGTTTTGTGCGCTGATGATCCCGGTTCTTATGCCCTGAAATCACTGGTCAAAGGTGAACTGCGCCTCTACAGCTTGAAACATGCTGTTACCAACGGGGCGTTTGTTCACGAAAACCAGATTTATTTGCGGAATGGAAAAGAAACGGCCGTTTGTCGAGCCACCGAGGTTCAGCTTAAAGGACAGCACAATCTGCTTAACGTGCTAGCGGCGATTACTTTAGCCGATAGTGCGGGTATTCCTGTGGATGCCATGGTGCAAGCGATTCGCACTTTTAAAGGGGTTGAGCACCGTCTGGAGCTCGTGCGAAATCGGGAAGGCGTGCAGTGGATCAATGATTCGATTGCCACCGCGCCCGAACGGGCAATGGCGGCCCTCAATGCATTTGAAGATGAGTCTATCATTTTGCTGGCTGGTGGCCGTGATAAAGATATGCATTGGGACGACTGGGCCCAACAGCTGCCTGATAAAGTGCAGCACGTTATTCTGTTTGGCGATCTGGCTGATTTGCTGGAAAAGAAGCTGGCCGAACATTCAGGCATCAAAAATCTACCCAGCTTTATGACTCGGGTTGAAACGATGGATGCGGCAGTTGAAACGGCCGTAAACCAAGCCGTTAATGGTGATATCGTCCTCCTCTCCCCCGGCGGCACCAGCTACGATGCTTACAAAGATTTTGCAGAACGCGGGGAACAGTTTAGAGAATTGGTTAAGAATCTTTAGTGATTTATGATTTACGATTGGCGATTTACGAGTGACCTAGTGGAAAAGTAAATCGTCAATCTAAAATCGTCAATCGTCGATTAAAATTATGGCAACTATCAACGTCGTACGGCGGAAAACAAACAAAGTGTACTCAGGTATAAAACTCCGATTTGACTATTGGCTTTTGCTCTCCATTGCGGGATTGCTCGTTTTAGGCATGCTGATGGTGTTTAGCACCACCTTCGATTATGGCTTGCGCTTTTGGGATGACTCAACCTTCTACTTGCGTCGTCAAACGACCGCTCTTGTTTTAGGGCTTGTGGCTATGTTTGTCATTATGCAGTTCGATTACACCATTCTACGCCGCTTTTCCGTTCTTTTTTTAGGTAGCACCATTTTAGGGCTCATCATCGTACTGTTCTTTGGTGAAGCTATTTTTGGCGCGCAGCGTGGCTTCTATGAAGGCTCCTACCAGCCATCCGAGGTCGCCAAGCTGGCGATGATTATTTACATCTCCCACTGGCTGTCCACTAAGGGAGATCGCATTAAAGATGTGACCTATGGCTTGCTCCCCTTTTCCATTATTGTGGGCACCGTTTGTGCGCTGATTGTGCAACAGCCTGACTTGAGTACATCAGGCCTTATTGCCTTGATTAGCTTTACACTTTTCTTTATCGCTGGCGCAGACTGGCGACAGTTTGCTCTCGCTGGTGTGGTTGGTGGTTTGGTCTTTTTTCTTTTGATTAATGCCTTGCCTCATGCGGCCGCCCGTGTTGATGCGTACACGGCCGCTTTGCAAGACCCCAGTCAAGCCAGCTGGCACGTCCAGCAGTCACTGGTGGCGTTGGGTAGAGGCGGCTGGTTTGGTGTTGGCTTAGGGGCCAGCACCCAAAAGTTTGGGGCGTTGCCAACTGCCCATACGGACAGTGTCTTTGCGGTTTTAGGTGAAGAGCTCGGCTTGTTGGGTACGCTGTCCGTCATTGGGTTGCTGGGAATATTGATTTGGCGCGGTTTTCGCGTGGCGCGTCATGCGCGTGATAGCTACGGTGCGCTGCTTGCTATCGGGATCACGACTTGGTTTGCCTATCAAGCGTTGATCAACATTGCGGTAATTACGGCCGTTATTCCCTTCACCGGGATTCCACTGCCTTTCATTAGCTATGGCGGGTCATCATTGGCGATTTCATTAGCGGCGATGGGTATTTTGCTCAACATTTCCAGAGATGAAGCGATCGTTCACCGTCAGCAGCCAACGCGCCGCTCGCAAGAATCGGCCCGACGTAAACAACAAGCGCATCGGCGGCAGCAGCAATAATTTAATGAGAGTATTAATTTGTGCAGGCGGCACGGGCGGGGGGATTTATCCCGCTTTAGCCGCTGTAACTGCCCTAACTGAAAAAGGGGTAACCAAGGACCAAATTTTGTGGATTGGCACTGAAGGCGAGATGGAAGAAGTGCTGGTGCCAAGAGCAGGATTAAGGTTGCAAACTATCAGCGGTGGTGGCATTGCGGGCGTTCCTATTCATCAAAAAATACTCAATGCCCTCAAACTGGTTTGGTCATTACCGAAATCATGGGGCATCATCCGCCGGTTTAAACCAGACGTGATGTTTATGACGGGTGGCTACATGGCGGCTCCGGTTACGGTTGCCTCACGACTAAGCGGTACACCAATTTGTATCTATTTGCCTGACTTAGAACCGGGCAAATCGATTCGCTTTTCTGTGCCTTTTGCGAAGCGCATTGCCGCCACGGTGGATGGCTCAAAACAGTTTGTGCCTGAAGAAAAGATGGTGGTGACGGGTTATCCGGTACGGCCGTTGCTTAGACAGGCGCTTAGCGCCACAAAGGAAGAAGCATTGGCCAAGTTTGAGCTAAAGCCAGACCGTCTAACCCTGTTTGTTTATGGTGGCAGTCGGGGCTCGTGGAATATTAACAAAGCGCTTATGGCGATCTTGCCACAGCTCTTAGAAAAAATTCAGATTATTCATCTCTCTGGCACGCTGACTTGGCCCGAAGTGGAGGCTAATATAGCCAACCTGAGCGCTGATGAGAAAAAATATTATCGCGCCTATCCTTTCTTGCACGAAGAGATGGGCTTGGCGTATCGAGCGTCAGATTGGGTGCTGGCTCGAGCTGGGGCCAGCATGTTAGGTGAGAGCCCAGCTTTTGGGTTGCCGTCCATTTTAGTGCCGCTGACATTTGCTTGGCGTTATCAAAAGGTGAATGCAGATTATCTTTCGGCTCGAGGTGCGGCAGAGCAACTGACTGATGAAACATTAGATGAAAAGCTTTTGCCAATGCTTTTGGCATTTATTGAGGATGCTGAGAAACGACAAAAGATGCATTTGGCGGCAAAAGAGATTGATATTCCAGATGCCGCCAATCGTTTAGCTGATGCGATATTGGAAACAGCAAAAGGATAGGGAAAAGGATGATTAGTTTGGAAACGCTCTTCTGGCTAATGATCGTCTTGTTTGGTGTCATTGGCTCACTGCGAGGATGGACAAAAGAGGTGATTGCTACCTCGGGATTAGTCCTATCGCTGTTTTTTATTAATTTTGCGGCTTTTGACATCATTAATTTTGTGAGTGGCAGTAGTCCTGAGGCGATGTTAGTTGATGGGTCTATAGCCAAGCGGCATTTTTATGCCTTGGCCGTACTTCATGTCATCATTGCATTTTTTAGCTATCAAGGGCCTGCTTTTGCTGGTGCTAGAGTGCGCGATCGGTTACGCATTCGAGATAGTGTCCAGGATAAAATTTTAGGTAGCATCATTGGCGGGCTGAATGGATATTTATTGATAGGTGCGCTTTGGGCCTTTTTAGAGTACCAATCAACAGGTCGTAGTGAATGGAAGCAGCTAGATGCCGGGGTGCAATATGTGTTTCAAGATACCACCATTACCCGGCCGATTATTGAAAGTAGCGCTACTGCGATTATGAATAATTTGCCTATTGATCTTTTATCACCGTATTTACCTGTATTGGTTGTTGTCGTTT
Organism: Chloroflexota bacterium; assembly: GCA_039029915.1. Classification (GTDB taxonomy): domain Bacteria; phylum Chloroflexota; class Anaerolineae; order Promineifilales; family Promineifilaceae; genus QQUD01. The sequence goes on along the minus strand of JBCCFD010000510.1, from coordinate 106 downwards.
TCCTTTTTGTAATTGTGGTCATGATCTGATTTATGTTAGAGTTACAACAAGCCATCATTGAACCGAATATAAGGAGCAAAACCATTAAGGACGCAGAAGAAGATTC
>JBCCFD010000509.1:0-5398 GCA_039029915.1 Chloroflexota bacterium | reverse complement strand
TGAACGGCCGTTAAAAAAGGCTCGGTGCTTGAGGTCCGCGAGCCATGGTGACCCGCTTTGAAGACGGTGGCTTGCAGGGGGAGGCCCGTTTGGAGCATGGTCCGTTCAGCAAATACCTCAGCATCACCTGTGAAGAGGTAAGCAAAGTCGCCGTAGGTTAAGCGCATAGCGACTGAGTTTTCGTTTCGATTTTCCTCATTTCGGTTTTCGTTTGGGTGCAATATCTGTAGGGTAACACCGTCTCCAATCATGATTTGCTCACCCACAACGGCCGTTTTTATGAGCGTTTTTTCATTTTCAGCGGCGGTGAGGACGGCATCGTAAACGGCCGTTTCGCCCCGTTCGCTCCCCTCCGTCACGAGCATATCAACCTGATAACGATCAAAAACGTCAACAAGACCAGAAACATGATCGGCGTCAGGGTGGGTGGCGACCATAATATCAATCCGTTTTTGCCAAAAGGGGAGATGCTTGCCTAATTCTGCATTCAAAATCGAGGGATAAAAACCACCGTCTACCAAAATTGTGCGGCCAGATGGTGTCAAAATAAGCGTGGCGTCTCCTTGCCCGACGTTCAAAAAGTAGATGTGCAAGCGGCCGTCCGGCTGAGAATATCCCCAGTTAAAGATGACGAAAGTGGCCAAGACGGCCGTTCCCGTTACGCTGCGCTGGACGCCATTATTTTGGACCCATTTAAAAAAGGCACGCCGTTTTTTCCGAGGTTGAGAAAGAATCCAAAAAAGAGCAGCAATCAAAGCGTACGTCAAAATCGCTTGCATGGGGCCAAACTCAATTGCCACGGATGCAAAGGACACCTTTGCTAACAGCTCTACCCAATAGATGGAGTAGCTCAAAAAGAGCCACGCTAACCAGCCTAAAATTATGCCCACCTGAGGGAAAATAAGCCCAACCAGGGTTGCTAAGCCACCCCACAGCATCACGCCCGGCTGAGCGGGCAAAATGAGGGCGTTGGCAGCAAGGCTTACTAACGATAGCTGACCAAATGTGAGCATAATGAGTGGCAAGGTTAAGATTTGGGCCGTTAGGGTAATGATGACTGATTCTGTAATGATACCCATAACTTTTTCACTGATTTCGCGTTCAAAGATGAGAGCTACACGGCCGCTGACCCAATCGGTGGCTGGCTTGGCAAAAAGCATCAGGCTAAGCGTAGCTGCAAAGCTGAGTTGAAACCCAACGTGCCACAGCGCCAGCGGGTCATGGAGGGTAATCAAAAAAGCGGCCCACAGCAGCGAAGCGATGGCAAAGGTGGGTCTGCCGAGCCAATATCCGACAAAGAGATAAAGTCCCCCCATCAGCGCTGCCCGCACAACCGATGGGTCTGCACCGACTAAAACGGTGTACAGGGAGATGCCGACCGCAGCAAAAATGGCTGTTCCTTTTAGCGATAAAAACGGCCGTCCCATTGCCAACAGCACCCAAATAATGATCGAGATATTGAATCCTGAGATGGCGATGATGTGCGTCATGCCCGTGATTTGAAAATCGTTATTGAGCTGCTCTGGTAGGCCATTATCATCCCCGAGCAAAATGCCAATCAAAAGGGCGGCCTGCGGATCCGCAATCGACCGGTTGATTGTTCCCCGCGCTGTATTCTTGACATCCAGAATCTTGGCGCGAACTGGATTGGCTTGATTTTCAGCAACAATCTGAATATCAGGAAACGTAACGATTGAGTGAATGCCCTGCTGAGCCAGATAGGTGCGATAGTTAAATTCACCATCATCTGGTGGGGTGCTTAAACGGCCGTTTATCACCAACGCATCCCCATACCCTATTTCAGGATAGCGGAACGCCTGCACAAGGATAATGCCAGAAACGGCCGTCGCTTCTTCATCCGGTAAACTGATGGACTCAACCCGTACCCGAAGCTGGACAAAGCGGTCACGAATGTCAGGTTCATCAATTACGGTTCCCTTAATGTTGACCGTTAGGTTATCATTATAAAAAGCGATATGATGGGTATTTATAACTGGCACAGCAAACTGATAACGCACCCCACCCAATACAATCATTCCCATGCACGTCAAAAAAATGGCAATTTGTCGTTGGCCTCGAAAAAACAGACCTGAACCGAAAAAGGCCAGCGATAACATGAATCCAGTCGGAATTGGCACGTTGACGAAAGAAGAAAGCCAAATTCCAAGAAACCAACAGCAGAATAGGGCAACAATTAGCATAAATAACTTTTCGAAATTTTTGTACTACAATATGTGAAAACTAAAAGGTATCTTGAAAAGAAAAATCGGTATTTTGGTTTTCACCACGTAAATTTCATATTTCCGACTGCCTTATTTAAAGATATTCTGTGAAATTTACATAAGTGAATGACTTGGTACAAGAGTAGGACACGAGTCTAGTTGAGTTCAAAAATTCGCTCTGTTACAATTGTATTAGAATAGACATGATTGAGCCAAAAGGTGTTTCCCAAATCACAATGTCAGAATTTGATCCCAAAAATTTTAGAATCCTAGCCGTTGATGATAGTGATGTTGTTTTAAAAATGGTCAAAACAACGCTCGAACGGGCAGGATTTGAAGTGCTCGCCGCACCGTCCGGGGAAGAAGCATTAGAGCAAATTCAACAGAATGGTCTACCCCATTTAGCCATTGTTGATATCAATATGCCTCTCGGGATGGACGGCTTTGAATTTTGCGAGGCGGTGCTTGAATTTTGCGACCTGCCGATCATCATGTTAACGGCCGTTGAAGAATCAGACACCATCATTCAGGCCATTGAGCAATACGCCGAAGATTACATCACAAAACCAGTTAGCACTGGTGAACTCATTGCTCGGGTGCGTCGAATTTTGCGGGGGCTGGGTAAGTTTGCTTATCCGCTTGAACAATTTACAAGAGTTGATGATCATTTGGCCGTCAATTTTGCCAATTGCGAGGCAAAGGTAAGTGGTGAAGAGTCTGTTTCCTTAACACCAACTGAAACCAAGCTCTTGTATATTTTGATGAGATCATCCGGCAAGTTGATTACGACCGACTTTCTTTTAAAACGATTGTGGCCCCTAGAAACGGCATTCGAGGATCGTCTTAGAGTCTACGTTCATCGATTAAGAAATAAAATTGAACAAGCCCCAAATGATCCAAAATATATTGTATCAAGGCGGCGCAAGGGGTATATTTTCTACCCAAATGGGGCCTAAACTAGAAAACCATCAAAAATTTTCGACAAATGGAAACGTTCGGTTTGAAAGACCGAGATATTTTTTAACCAGTCATTCTCTAAACGTAAATTACAAATTTTTAATGCAGATAAATTAAAAAGCCCATTGTGATTTGCAGCAACACAAAAAGATATTTGAGAACCAACAACTTATTGAAGTGGCGGACCTATGAATTCAAATGGAAATCAATTAAAAATATTAGCAGTTGACGATGATCCTTTTAACCTAAGAATCGTGAAGCATGCGCTCGAACAATCTGATTTTGAGGTTGTGACGGCTGGCTCAGGCGAAGATGCCTTGACCTCTATTCAGCGCAAGGGATTGCCCCACTTGGCAATCGTGGATATTCACATGCCCCCCGGCATGAGCGGATTTGAATTTTGCCGCACGATTCATCAGTTTAGCGACCTGCCGGTTATCATGTTAACGGCCGTTGGTGAAGAAAACACCGTCGTTGAAGGGCTAGAAAAGCACGCCGAAGATTACATTATCAAACCATTCGTGCCCGGTGAACTGGTGGCTCGCGTCAATCGCGTATTGCGTCGTATTGGTGATTTTGCCTATACGCTAGACCCACTGACCCAAGTTGATGAACGCCTTTCTGTTGATTTCCCTGGCCGTCAAGCCATTGTGAATGGCAAGGCCATCACCCTTACACCTACTGAAACAAAACTGCTCTATATTTTGATGCGTAATGCGGGCCGCACGGTGACAACGGATTTCATTTTACGCCGGTTGTGGCCGCTTGAACCTGCCTATGAAGACCGTTTGCATGTGCATATGCACCGCCTCCGCCGCAAAATTGAAGACAAGGAAGATAAGAGTCGCCCACGCTATATCACGTCAGAGCGCGGCCTAGGGTATACCTTCCAAGCGAATACGCAAACGCCAGTGAATTAATTTCCAAAACGTCACAGAACAGAAAATAATAATCATTCAGAGAGGATGCGAGCGCATCCTCTTTTTTTTGTCAATTGGGTACATTAGGTTACGCTTACCGGATGGATTTACAAATTTCCCGCGAACAAATAGAAAAAGCTTTAACCCTTGAACCATTTGATGTGATGGCGGCTCATATGGCTATGCTCCCATTGGGGCGTCCTGTGGGACGGCCCCAAGAATTATCAGGCACAGCTCGAGTGGGGGCTGTTTTATTGTTGCTTTATCGTTATCAGAATGAGTTGTTTATTGCGCTTACGAAGCGACGTGATGATTTAAACACGCATGGCGGGCAAATTTCATTTCCTGGGGGGCGTCAGGATGAAGGGGAAAGGTTGATGGAAACGGCCGTTCGTGAAACTGAAGAAGAGATAGGGGTTAGACCTGACGAAATAACGCTCGTTGGTTCCCTAAAGCAGGTGTACATCCCGCCATCTGACTTCCACGTTCATCCCTTCGTGGGTTGGGTGACAGCGAATAAAAAACCTCACTTCCAACCAAGCGAAAGTGAGGTTTCTGAAATCATAGAGGCGTCTGTGTTATCGTTGCTTGACCCCAACTTGCGTCAAACTGTTAAACGAAAGTTCCGAGGGAATGTCTACGATGTCCCTTACTTTGATATTCAGGGACATCAGGTGTGGGGCGCAACGGCCGTTATGCTCAACGAATTTATTCAGCGGCTAAAAATCGTTATGGCTTTGTGACGGTGATGGTTGTGCCGTCGCTGTCCCCATCTGGGTCTGTGTTCAGCGTGGCGTTATAGGGAAGCGATCCCGTTACATTGGTAACCGTAAATGAAACCGTTTCATTCCAGCGTCGTAAATCATTCTTTTCGATAGTACATTCGCCCGAGCTATCGGTGGTACAAGACCCCGATTGATTAATACTCCATCCCCCTTCAACAAGTGCCCCACTAATACGATTCCCCGCATCGTCAGTGACTAAGATTGTAATATCTGCAGTCCAGAACCAGCCGTTTAGGCCCGCCACACCATCGAGATCAGCGACGAAGAGTTCGGTGCCGGCGTCTGGGGTTGCAGTGGGTTCAGGCGTTTCCGTTGGGACAGGTGTCTCAGTTGGAACCGGTGTGTCGGTTGGGATAGGTGTCTCAGTCGGAATGGGTGTCTCGGTAGGAATGGGTGTTTCGGTTGGAACCGGTGTGTCGGTTGGGATAGGTGTTTCCGTTGGAATGGGCGTCTCGGTTGGAACCGGTGTGTTGGTAGGAATGGGTGTTTCCGTCGGTACAGGTGTCTCAGTTGG
>JBCCFD010000508.1:0-5439 GCA_039029915.1 Chloroflexota bacterium | reverse complement strand
GGCACGCCAGCCAAAGCAACGTGTTCAGGCGTGCTGAAAAACTGAGTATTTGGTGGCCATTTCATAAATGCATCCCCTATCTGCTTTTCTTCCAAAAGCAAATAGTTAGCACCTTGTTGCTCAAGAGCTATAGCACACTCAATGCCGATAGGACCGGCTCCAACAATAATAATATCGAAATGATCGTGATTAACTGTCATAATTTTCTCCGCTTTGGATTTTAGCTTACAGTCTGACAGCAAGCTTGTTCTGCTAAAATAGCTCTTAGGTGAAGAATAGGCCAAATCCAAATGGCCTATTTTAAAAATTTTTACTCAACTTGCTTAAGTGAAACGAAGTTCCGAATATTCAATTTAGAACCTTCAGAACCCTTATTTCGAGGAAATATTATGAAATGGCTCTCACTTTTTAAACGAAACAAAGAAGAAAAGCGGTATGCAATTATTGATATTGGCGATTCAAATTTTGAATACCAAGTCATTCGCCGCTCCTACAAAACTCCAGTCATGGTTGATTTTTGGGCATCGTGGTGTGTACCGTGCCGACAGTTAGGGCCAGTTTTGGAAAGAATTGCAGAGGACCCAAAAAGCGAATTTATTTTAGCGAAGTTAAATACTGAGAGTAATAAACGCTCTGCGGCAAAATATCAGATTCGGAGTATCCCAGCTGTGAAAATGTTTCGAAATGGTCAGGTGATTGGCGAGTTTACCGGCAACCTGCCAGAATCAACTATTCGCAAGTTTGCGGATGAGGCCAATAAAATTTTGCCACCACCGCCGCCACAGATGAAGAATTTAGATGGGTTGCAACGGGTAGAGTTGGCCAAAAAACATTTGCGAAAAGGACGTGGTTTTGAGGCGTTTTTGATGCTTGATGGGTTGCCAGAAACGGCCGTAACATCCGAGACAGACGCCCTCACAAAATTGGCAAAATTCATTTATGATTTAGATGATGGGGACGCCCTAACTGGATTAGATGAGCTAGACCAACTTTATCAAACGGCCGTATCCGCCCTCCGCAAAAAGAACCCTCGTCAAGCAATAGAATCACTTAATCAAGCCCTAGAAGTTGGTGAAGAGATTGATGCTGATGTCACAATGAACGGAATTAATGGCATCTTTGCCCTGCTAGGCGAAGATCATAAGCTCACAAAAGAACTGCGGTCACCACAATAGCAATCTAATTGAATATAATTCCAAACAAAAATAACGCAATCATTATTCCCCAACCAAATCGCTGGGAAATTGGCAGCAGCTTTTTGCTAATCCACTCCACGTTGCTCGATATGCTGCGCTGTTCAATATAGTGATCATTTGCCCATACCCACATCAACATCATAACCGCGGGGAATATTGCCAAGAAGACCGCAATTATCACGACCCACGGCGGCAGAATAGATTGGATATTGGGTTGCCACCACGCAAACCCAGCAATAGCAACCACGTGCGCAATTTGATCCCAAATAAACCCAACCGTCAGCGGTTTACCCGGTTCCTGTAGGCGAATTTTGATGTAATCCGTCAGGAAGTGGACAACAGCATAAACGAGAAGAAGAACCCAATGTTGCCACCAGCTCTCAATGAGAACGGCGGCCGTTACCACATGAATCGCAATATGAAGCGATAAGCCGCGCTTGCTAGCTAGCTTCATTCTGAAGATTCGATTTGTTTGAAGAGGAAAGTCACCCAGCAGGTGCGCTAATAACAATACAAAAAAGGTACTCATTACCAAGAAATCCTAGATAACTAAACTGAATGAGTAAATTACAAAGATACAAAAACGTCCAAAATGGATGATTTTGCAAAGCAGTTTACACTCAATTTAGATGGAAAAGTGGGTTTCATTAAAAATTACTTATTTGCAAAGAGGCATAAACACACAGGGTCATTTTTACATTTAGGTTTGTTTTATGCCCAAGTAAAACACAAAAAGAAATATGAATTACTCAGAGCTAGACGTGATTTACTTTCAGGAGAACAAAACTTTTGCGAAGCTGTTTAATTTCAAACAGCTTTTAGTTCCCCATTAAATACTTCGTTACATAAGAAATTTTAAATTTTCCAAAGTAGAAATATTTAAAAACTTTGGTAACAAAGTAATAAAGGCAAATTTTAATGATAATAAAAATTCCACGTACTACAGTATGCCTTGAAAGCCAGAGATGTCAATCATAATTATTGGCAACATTTAAAAGAGAATCTGGAAAATATTGAACGGCAAAATTGTGAAATAATTTACAAATTAAATTACGGGGTCACCACAATTTGCCGATGACATCTGACTACCTAAAATTGGACACCGCTGGGTTAATAAAGTCACACATTTCAGCTTGATTTAGTAAAACGTGGTTCCTTGACCCAAAAGCGGAGCATCAAGACGGCAATGAGGCTAGCTATCATGCTGGCCAGAAACACCCAGTCAAAACCAACCAGTACAAGCAAGGCCCCTAGTAGAGGGGCAATAATACTGCCAATGCCAGATAATGTATTGGTAATCCCCACATAAGTAGGCCGCTTTTCCGGTTGGGCAAACTCTAATACAACCATTAAACCAGAAACAATACGCGCACCGTTGAAAAAGCCGAGCAGGAAGAATACCGCCACAAACCAGGTGGGATTGGGTGATAGCCAAGCAAGTCCAAAGGCAAAAACGGCCGTTATGGCTGAAATTTCTAAAGACAACCGATGACCATATCGATCGGCTAAAAATCCCATCAACAAACTACCGGTCGTTTGCCCAATAAGCATCGCTGTAGTGAAGGTAGCCACCATGCTGTCAGCAATGCCCCATATTTGGATGGCCGCAACCGTTAAAAAGCCGCTGCCCAGTTCAGCAATTGCCAAAACAAATCGGGCAACAAGAAAATTTCTAAAGTTTGTGTCTCGACGCAACAGGCTAGGCAATTCTGCCAGATATTGCCTAATAGTCAGTTCTGGCACGTCAGCCGCCTCAATTGGCTCTCGGGTTTGAGCAATAAATACCCAGCTCAAAAAAATAGATCCCCCGGCAACCGCAAAGATGAGCAAAAAATTGTTTGGAAAAGCAATTTCATCAAGCACGCGTCCGGCTACGCTGGCCGCCCCCACACCAATTAATGCCCCTAAAAACATCGTGCTGCCAAAAAAACGACCGCGCCGCTCAACAGGAAAACAGCGGGCAACCATATCCTGCCATGCTGGTGCTATCACCCCACCCCCTAAATTGAACCACGCATAAATCAAAAGAAACGATACCAGCGCCGTCATAGGCGCTTGCAATGCGATGAGTGGCGCTACAATCAGCAGTAGTGCCGGCAGGCGTTCTGTCCAAAAGCCTAAACTAACCACAACTGGCTTTTTATGATGCAGTCTTTCAATGAAATTGGCAGTAAAAAGCTGAGGCAGAAAAAAGCCCCCCTGCGAGATCATGGCAACAAGGGCAATAGGGATGGTGCTATCAGTTAGTTTGCTAACGAATAAGGGGAGGATGGTTGTCGCTGATAAAACACTGATGCCGCCCATGAAAAAAACGACATCAAAAGAGTTGAATATCAGATTCCACAAAAAGTTATCAGACTGAGCTGCTTTTGCTTCTTCCTGATTTAAGATTTTAATGGGCTTGTCTAGTTGCAACACCCATCGTAACGGTCTGTTTTTGATTGATGGTTGGTTGTCCAAAATCGATCGCCTCGCTTCTCTAATAACAATCCCAGAAGCATATCAACTTTTTTAATTTTAGCGATCGATTTTTACGAAAAAATTTGAAATCAGATTACTTTGAAATAATCCTTTCAAGCCAATCTTGAATATCTTGCACTTCCGTTTGGGAAACCACATGGGGGATCTTATAACTTTTCAAAACAACATCGACCCCCAGGGTTTCAAATTCGGTCTTGATATCCTCAATCTGTTCTTGATTGATAAGTGGGTCTAAAGTGCCAAAGCCAATAAATAATGATTTCTCTCGTAAAGCATCATTTTGAAATTCACCGACTGAAGTTTCAAGCAGGTTACCGGCAGTGGATACAACCCCTTTTACCGTTTCGGGGTGCCGTAAAAGGTAGGACAAAGCTGAAGCCCCACCTTGACTGTAACCCACAAAGAAGACATTTGTCGGATCGGCTTCGTAGTGCAAAACGGCCGTTTTGATAAACGCATCAATTTTTGCTAAAGATTCAGCCACGACGGTTCGATCAAACTGGATGTTGCCAGCATCAACTTCAATAGGAAACCAAGCAAAACCGCCGGTCGGGTGCTTATAAAACCCTCTTAAAGCGATATAAATATAAGGCTGAGAAAGTTTAATATTGACCAAGGTTTGCATTTGGGATTCATCAGCGCCAAACCCATGAATCCCGATAAGTATTGGCACCCCTTTTTCCTCAGGAACATTGATTTCAAGATAGGGCAACCGCTCCCCATTCACTTTGAGGGTCTTGTCCTGAGCAGAACGGCCGTTAAAAAATCTACCTAGTTTTTCCAATATTTGCGTCATCAGTATTTACAGTGCTCTTAACATACGAAGTTTAAAAAACTTCGTATGTCGCTATTCAGATTATTTCGGAAACGGTTCTCCATCTACGATCAATTGAATCTGCTGGTCTTTTTCAGGCCAAAAAGCCATCGTCCCCTTCAATCGAGGCGCTTCGGGGATAGGGTTCGGATAATACCAGACGGCATTTTCATACGTTTTACCATGAATCTCAATTGAATAGTAAGATGCATCACCTTTGTAGGGACAGTGTGTTTGAAGCGCATTCGGCGTTAAATAGGTGCGGTCAACATCAGATTGTGGAATATAAATTCGGGGTGTCAATGTCGTTTCAAATACTAACAACGGTGTGTTTGTTTCAGCAACCTTGACGCCATCAACTTGAACAACAACATGTCTCTCGCTGTTAATAAAATCAACGCGATGATATGGATTGCGGGCATGGTAAAAAACTTCTTCTGTTTCTTCATACCAATGATCCATCTTTTTCCAATCGAAAGCAATGTAATTTGATAAATTAGGTCGATTTTCTTTTGGCATATAGCTCCAAGCGGCATTTTCTATCGTATGACCGTTGGCTTTGAGATGCCAAAATCGTTTCAACCCTCGATAGCCACTTGACTCTTGATGTGTCGATGGGACGAGCAGGTCTTCTCGAACATCAGCTTTTGCAAAATAATAATCTTGTTCCCCCTGGCTTTCAATCAAAATCATGGGGTTTTTGCTCTCAGCCACAGTCACATTGTGGCTTACGGCGCGCACCCAACGATGAGTTTCTTCAAATTTCCAAAGTTGTCTTGCCATTATTCATTTTCCTTAATATGGATGTGTTGTATAAAGCAAACACCTCTGAGCTTTTGCCTACTTCTAAGCTTCAGAGGTGTCAAAAAAAGAATATGATCAACCTTAGAGGGCGATCATACCGCCATCTATTGGGATAATGCTGGCATTGAGATATGAGGCTTCATC
>JBCCFD010000507.1:0-5491 GCA_039029915.1 Chloroflexota bacterium | reverse complement strand
TGTGGGTTATATCTGACGCCCCGCTCTCACAGTTAGACCAATTGATAATTGAACAAGGGATTACGGCCGCAGCGCTGATTATGCTCAAAGATAAAGCGGCCCGAGAAGCTCGATACGCCCTGAGCGGCGACTTTTTTGCCAATTTGCTGCAAGGGCAAGATGATGATCAATTTTTGCGACAGGCAGAGCGGCTAGATTACAAGCTTGAACAGCCTCGACAAATCCTGCTTATCGATGGTGTGCCCACTGATGGGGGGTCACAGCAGTCGGTGAGCAAGGCTATGGAACTTTGGCAAGAAGAGTCAGGAAATATGGGGTTGAAAGCGTGGCATAATGATCAGCTGGTTTTGATGCTGGCTAACGGTGAAACAAGTTATGGGGTTGATGTAAGCAAAGCATTGCTGGAAATTCTGCACCATCCTGAATGGCAGCTTTCAATTGGCGTAGGCCAAGCGTATCAGGATGCTACCCCCAACCGAGTGCGGCAGAGCTTTTTAGAAGCTCGAGAAGCGCTAAAAGTGGGCGAACGCTTGGGTGATAAAAACACGGCCGTTTATCCTTTTCACACGCTTGGCATTCACCATTGGCTGAATCATTTATCGCCCCAGCAGATCGATAACAACCATTATATGGATCATATTGCAACAATTGTGGATTATGATTCTCGTCATCAAGCAGAACTATTAAAGACGCTTGAGACATTTTTGGATAATCGGCTGTCAATGGCTAGAACGGCAGTTGATTTGCATATTCATCGCAACACCCTCAACAAACGGTTGTACCGGATTGAGCATTTAACTGGTGTAAATCTTGAAAATGCTCACGTGCTGTACAATTTTTATGCTGCGCTTATTGTTCAAAAATTAAATTAGGCTGGTTCCGTTAATTTCAAACACTAGAACCAACCTAATTCAATTTTGATAATCCCCGAATTCTGCAAAATTGTTCTGTGAACCCTTTTTTATCTGTAGAGGAAAGAAAATTAAGTGAAACGAAGTTCCTGTTTTGAATAAAACGACGGTTGCAACCGTCGTTCCTCGATGTTCCGAAGCTTTATTTAAAAAGGCGTTGCAATTTAGAAACTTTGGAACACCTAGGGGGCTAATGACTCTGCTTTGGCGAACAGTTCATCTGCATTATCCTGTTGACCAATTGCTGAATAGATTTCCCCAGCGTGCGTGAAAAGTTCGGCATCCTGCGTGTTTAGCTTGAGTGCTTCTTCGATTGCTTGAGCGGCTTCTTCAAAACGGCCGTTTTTATACAACGCCCACGCATAGAGATCGTAACTGTAAATATCTTGATGGACTTCTAGTGAGGACTCTGCAACTTCAAGCGCCCAATCTAAATGAATACCTTCCTCAAGGTAAACCACAGCGACTTGATGACTAAAGAGCTTTGCTTCAGGATGGTTGTCATCTGCCAATGCATCAATGAGATCAAACTGTGTTGCCGCCAATTCAGGCTGGTTTGTTTCTAAATAAAGATTGCCTAATGTGGCTAAATATTCAGGTTGAGGGGCTTGAGTAATAATTTGTTCATAGAATGCGATAGCTTCCTCGGTATTGCCTAGGGTGTTGGCAACATGCCCTTTACCTTCAATGGGGAGATAGTAACCCGGGTAGGTTTCAAGAGCTGCATCAAAATAAACAACGGCCGTTTCAAAATCCCCTTTTTGGATGTACAGTTCGCCTAGTTGATATTGATACCAAGCTAAACTTTCTCCTCGATAACCTGCCTCCACTGCGGCATCTTTAGCTTGGGTGAGCAGATAAACGGCCGTTTCAGTATGTCCATTTAAAAACGAGAGGCGGGCCATGCGGCTGAGTACAGCCGGGCTGTCATTTGCTTCAGCAAGCGTTTCATAGGCGGCTGAAGCCTCTTCATAATTGCCTAACTCAATGTGGACATCCCCAATCATTGCTAAAGCGAGCAAAGCTGAAGGGTCTTCTGAATAAACGGTTTCTGCTAGGGCTAGAGCTTTTTCAAACTCATGTTGAGCAAAATGCACAGCGGCTAAATATGCCTTGGCTGGTAAATAATCTGGGTTTAAATCTAATGCTTTGCCTAAGGTTTGGCCAGCTGTGGTGTAATTGCTTAAATCAGCGCTTTCACGCGCTTTATTGATATAGCTGTTCCCTAAGTGGGTCATGCTAATGTAGTCAGAGGGTGAGTTTTCAACACGAGCTTGCCAAAAGGCGATCAGCTCATCGGTTGTTTTGTGTGAGGATGTTGTGCTTTGTTCTAGGCCAACGGAGGCAGTCTCAGGGGTAACGGCCGTTTCTCTCAAACGATTTTGTGAAGTGGTCCAGCCATAAGAGCCAACCAAGAGTAAAAGCATGACAACAAGTAAAGTATAAATTCGGGAATTTTTCATATGATTGTCCTTTGGGTAAATTTGATAAATTTCCTACCCACAGATTCCTCAGATTTAAATCACCATCTGAGAAACCTGTGGATAATCCCAATTGCGAAAGACTAAAGATTAGTGAGCTGGTGCCAAGTAGGGGAAGTTCGCTGGGAATGCAACATCATTTGCATCAACACAGTCGCTAGAAAGAACTGCGCTGCCACCGAAGAAACCACCGGTTACAACAACCAATTCAAGGTCAATCACATCGTCAGCTAATTGACGGCCGTTTAACGGAGCCGTGTTAAATCCTGCTGGATTCGAAGTGTCAATGGTGAGGATATCTGGTGCCAATACAGCCGCGATACCGTCTGCTTCTGCTTGTGAGTAAGGAGTTCCGTCAAGACTGCTCAAGAACAACATCGTGTCGCTGAAGGTTTGCTGCCAGTTGGCCACATCTGTGACGGGTGCTGTTTGATTAAATGCATCCTTTTGGCCTGATGGAATTAAAACGGTGTTAATTGCTGGACGACCCATACGGTCAATTTGAGGACCATTGGCGCGAGTGCGAGCCCAGACACCGATGTTATCAGAGTCAAAGCTGGCGCGTGGTACTTCCAATACAATCGCGCTGACGTTCAGCCCTGCAAAGAAATCAACTTCTTGTCCATCACAGAAAGTACGGCTGCCACCTGCGCCCAAAACTTGGTCTTGGAAAGCAACAAGGTCAAAGAAGAATGGGTCATCGAATGTCCCAGCAGTTAGCATACCGCCACCGTTAACTGCAATGTGGTCTCCTGTCACACCATTGGCAACCGTTACAAAACCACCTTGACCAATATCGCGACGACGAAGACGAATGCCTTGTTCACCATTGGCGTTTACTTTGCCAAATCGTACTTCGTATTGAGCGTTAGTTTTGCTGTCGCCCGTTTCATCAATCATAAACTCATAGGCTGAGTTGGGGCGGAAGGTGTCGCCGCTGATGACACCTGCGGCCGGGTTGACGGTCATAATGAAGACGACATTGTCTGCATTGGTTGGTGATTGAAATGCATAAAGGTCGTTAATATCCGTTCGTCCATCTGCTTGTACCAAAGGTGCATCCAAATGATCGGCCGCGCCGATATTTTGAGCCGCAAGGCCCACAACCATAGCCAATACTGCGAGGCTCCAAATCAAAATCTTGCTTAACTTTTTCATCTTTTGAATATCTCCTAAAAAATATGTTGACTGAAACAAAAATTTCTAGGATGGCCATCCATTTTTGCAATTTGACCTATCTTGTTGCTCTGTTGATTGGTCTCGTTGCGTTGCGCTATAGGGGTATACGCAAGCTGCATTTGTTTGCATTCATTGAATTTTGAAATTGGGTGAAATGAGTTTGAATTTGAGGGATTTTCAGGCTTAGAGACGTAGATTTTCTGAGCTTCTATATGGTGAGAGACTAAAGCTAGGATAGTATAGCGGTATAATTTTAGGGCGGTGATTAATCACCGCCCTAAAAGGAAAAGCCCCATCAATGGGACTATATTTAGCGAATGTTTGTTAGACGTAATGATCAAAAAGACTGTCAACTCTTGACAGTCAGATGATTAAGTAGATTGTCATATGGAAAGCTAGCTGCCCGTTCCCAATAGAACAATGTCACCGGGCTGCTCGCTACCACCAGGAGGTTCAATGGATATACCAATCGCGTCAAAGGTGAGTGGCACGGCCGTATCTACCACAAACATCTCGCTTCCTGATTCATCCACATCAAAAACACCTGCTGATATCGGGGTTTCACCCTGAATAAACCACAGCTGATACACCGTTTCTGGATCGTTGGCCAGGGCGATGACATCCAAGATGGCTCGACGTGTATCAGGATCATATGTCAGTCGTCCTGTTGCATCGGGTTGTAAGCCTGTCGATTCAATCGTGACGATTTGGGCATTAACGGCCGTGTAAATCGATAATGCAACTTGTTGGTCATCCAGCTGAATTTGTTGGGTTTCTAAATCAGCAAGCTGAGTATCAATTGTGGTGCGTTGATTATCTAATTCAGTTTGCAGGTCAACAATGGCGCTTTGTTGTTCAGAGATAGTGTCATTGAGTTGGCGAATCATGCCACTGTTGCGGAAGAAGGCAAAAATTAATAGGCCGATTAACACGGGGACTGCTGGTGCAAAAATAGCGGGTGCTTTGGGAGCAAACAGGCCATCCCACCATGAACGTTTGTTAGATTTTTGTGCTTGTGGTGCGTGTTTAGGTTTTTTGTCTTCTCGAACCCGATGAATCAATGCAGCTTTTACTTCAGGGGAAGGGGCCATTGATTCATTTTCAAAAGGAAGCAACTCGGCAGAATCGAAGAATGCCCGAAGACGAGGCTCCGCTTCAGGGTTCTCTTTGATATAAATATCAACTTGTTGTTTTTCCTCATCCGTTAAAGCGTCCATTGCGTAAAACGGGAAGAGGTCTTCGATATGTTCTGTCATGTGCTTGATCCTTCCCCCTGAAGCACAGATTGTAATTTTTTTAAGGCCAATCGTGCCCTGGTGTGAATGGTGCCAACGGGGGTTTGGGTCGCTGTTGCAATTTCCCTTCGGGTGAGTCCCTCATAGTAGGCCATCTGAATGACCTGCGTTTGATCAGGTGGTAAGGTGGCAATAGCCGCTTTAACTTCCGCCCGTTCGATAGCACTGATGACGGATTCCACCACATTTTCTGAAGAAGGCGCTCTGAGCATTTGGTCGGCTTCAGATTCATTAACGGCCGTGTCTGGCCGAACCTTAGCACGCCGAGTTAAATCAATAGCATATCGGCGGGCAATACTGAATAACCAGCTTTTGAAACTACCACGATAGGCATCAAAACCCGAGGCTCGATCCCAGACGCGCCAAAAAGTCTCTTGTACCACCTCTTCTGCGGACTGCCGATTTTGTAGGATGCGGAAAGCGACCCCCATAACGATAGCGGCATATCGATCATAAATAACCTCAAGAGCGTCATTATTTCGATTGATGATATGAGCCATTAATTGCTCATCCGTTAAATCGGTTAGTTCCATTTTCTAATAGTGAATACGCAAGATAATCAAATTTGCATCTGTAGTGATATTAATTAAAGAGTGTTAAGAACGCAAAAAGCGCAAAGATGAGT
>JBCCFD010000506.1:0-5494 GCA_039029915.1 Chloroflexota bacterium | reverse complement strand
TACCTGTCAGGCGTCGCTGGAAGACGTCAAAGTTAAGAAGGGGTCTAAGGGGGGCGAGCTGACGTTTTTGACGATGCTAACGGAATATTGGGATGAAAACGGCCGTTTAGCCGCCGAACAGCGCTCCGTGACTGTGACCACAGGTGAAAGTCCCGATGAGGGGGAGTGGCAGGTGGAACGTCCCCCTTACGAACCGCGCTACAGTACGCTTGATCCAAGCGACCCGTTTACTCAAATCGAGCGCGCTGGTTGGGATGAGTTGATTGTTGGGACAGGTCCCGGCATTGTCAATTTGGGGCCTTTGCTTATGCAGGATATGGTTCGCTTTCAAGGCGTTGTTGGTGAAGATAACCCGCTGCACTACGATGTGGCCTGGGCTAAAAAATTTGGCTATCCGTTTGTGTTTGGGTTGGGCATGCACCAAGCCAGCATTTTAGCGGGATATGCTGCTCACTGGCTAGATCCAATGGCGGTGCGCCAATTCAATGCCCGCTTTCGCAATGTGTATTGGCCTGGGGAAGAAATGCGCTACGACGCCAAGGTGGTGAGCAAAAAAATAGACGATCAAACGGGTCACAAACTGGCAGAAGTTGCTCTTTCCTGCACCCGCCCGCCCGGTGACGCCATTGTGGATGCGTGGATGCTGTTTGATTTTGGAGAATAGGAGGATTGGGGAGCTGGGGATTGGGGATTAGGGATCGGGGATTGGCGATTGATTATCGTGTTTGCTTATTTCGCCAATTTGCCCATAGGGAGCAACTGAGCAAATAACACATTGACAAATTGACTAACTGACATACTGACTTACCGAATCTCCAAACTCCCTGATCCAAACACCCCTCTGATCATGTATAATGTTCTCTTTTTTGCACGACCAGTCATCAAACCAAGTGAGCAACGAATAAGTTATGGATCCAAAGAATGTAGCGTTATCAATGATTGTGCATGGAGATTTGTTTTGGATTCACGTCGGGCGGGCGCTACAGGTCGCGTCATCGGAGCAGGCGCAAGCGATTAAGGATATGTGGCCAGCTGAATACGGCCGTTTTGAAAAATCCGCTCCCCGCATTCCCTATCAGTACAAACTATCGTGCCAGATTGAACTCGTGATGCGGAGCCTCAAAGGCAAAACCCAAAACTGGAAAGCGGTTAGTCACAAAGCGAAAGAGATGGGTTTTAATGATCTTGCTGAGGAGCTAGAACAACGAAGCAACTACCGGCTTCTGCTTGATTTATCTCGTCGATTTGGTGTCTCTAAGAAAAGTAATGAAGATTTAACGGAAACGGCCGTTGGGTAAGTTTGGCAAGATTTGCTTAGTTATTCTCGGCTCGTTGCTTTCTCTGGGAATTCTACTTAGTAAAAATCCTGTAGATTACCCGAATGGAAATTATTCAAATGGACGAATAATTTTATCCAATAGCGAAACTTTAATGACATATGCCGTTTTAAGAAGTAGTAGTGATTCGTCAGAGGAAATATTTAAATGGTACTTTGATCGAGGTTGGACACTGACACCTGGCTCTCGTTATGGTAAACGAATTTGCCTCTTTAATTTATGCCTCAAACATTGGTTGGATTTTAATCAATTTGAACTAGGCATTTCCCCCGATTCAGAAGTGATTACATGGAGAATTGCATATATTCTAACTTGGAAAGATAGTTCATTGCTGGACTATTGCTTTGATTAATCTAAGTTTCTTTAACCAGAGTCATCAGCTTGCTTATAAGGGTTTGGCAAGTGAGAAAAATGCTTCCAATGGCCGATACATTGGTGAATAAATAGAGTAAAATTGATTCATGAGTAAACGCCCAACAATCATGCTCCTGACAACTCCCCAAACGTACCGCACGGAGGCGTTTTTGACGGCGGCTGCGCAGCTGGGGGCTGAGGTCGTGCAGGTTCTTGACATGCCCAAACCCTTGGCGGACCCGGGGGGCATGCAGTTGGGCATTGATTTTTCACATCTAGAAACGGCCGTTTCCCAAATCCTCACCTATGCCGAGGAACGGCCGTTAACCGCCATTATTGCCGTTGATGATGCGGGCGTCGCTTTAGCTGCTCAAGTGAGTCAAACGCTGGGGCTACCTCACAACAGTGTCCAAGCCTCCGAAGCCGCTCGTGATAAATTCTTAATGCGTCAACTGCTGGCCAAAGCTGTTGTCGCTTCCCCCCCGTTTATGCAGTTTCAATTGAGCGAAGCGATAACATCTGTTATTCAGCGAGTGAATGATGAAATAGGGTTTCCCTGTGTCATCAAACCGCTGCACCTCAACGGAAGCCGTGGCGTTATTCGGGTTAATAATGCAGAAGAACTTCGGGCGGCTACTGGCCGAGTGGGGCAAATGCTCAAGCGGATTGACCCCAATTCAAGCATGCTTGTCGAGTCGTATATCCCCGGTATTGAGGTAGCGCTTGAGGGCATTTTGGACAACGGCCGTTTACAAACCCTCGCCCTTTTTGACAAACCAGATCCGCTGGAAGGTCCTTATTTTGAAGAAACGCTTTACATTACACCTTCTCGCCTACCGCAAGAGACCCAAGACCGGATTACCCAGACCGCTGAGGCGGGTGCCAAGGCGTTGGGCTTACAAACGGGATCGGTTCATGCGGAACTACGGGTGAATGATGATGGGGCGTGGATTGTGGAGGTAAACGGCCGTTCTATCGGTGGACTCTGCTCCCAATCCCTCCGTTTTGACATTTTGTTAGAAGAAGAAAACAACAGTGAACCGCGCCAGCTTTCACTTGAAGAGCTAATTTTAAGGCAAGCTTGTGGCTTTGATGTTCGCTCGCTTAAAAGAGAGCAATCTGCGAGTGGGGTGATGATGATTCCGATTCCCCATGCGGGCATCCTGCGGGCCGTTTACGGGCAGTCTGAGGCGCAACAGGTGCCATTTATCGATGAAATAAATATCACAACCCCCCTCAACAATCGGCTTGTTCCCCTGCCCGAAGGCGAAAGCTATCTTGGCTTCATCTTCGCCTCGGGTAAAACCCCAGAAGCCGTCGAATCTGCCTTGCGCCACGCCCATTCTCTGCTAAGGTTCGATATAGATGAAGAGATACCATTGTTGGTGAAAGGATGAGGGCAGAAGGATGAAGGGAGAAGGCCGATGGATGAATTCTTCTGAATGCACACTTTGCAACGTTGCAACGTTGCAATCCTACCTGACACCTAAGACCTGACACCTGACACCTAAAAAGGAGTTCACATGTTTCAAAATCAAGTCGCTATCGTCACTGGTGCGGGGCGTGGCATTGGGGCCGCTGCCGCCAAACTGTTCGCCCAAAATGGCGCAAAAGTGATTGTTAACGATCTTAATCAAGAGCCAGCCGATGAGGTTGTGGCTGAAGTAAAAATGGCTGGTGGTGAAGCAACGGCCGTTGCGGGTGATGTTACCGATCCTAAATTTCCTGAACACCTCATGCAAACCACCATCGACACATACGGCAAGATAAATATCTTGGTGAACAATGCTGGATTTACGTGGGACGTCATGGCGCACAAAATGACGGACGAGCAGTGGCAAAAAATTATTGACGTGCACGCCACCGCCCCCTTCCGCATGATTCGCGCCGTTGCCCCCTACATGCGCGACCCCGCCAAAGAAGAAAAAAGAGCGGGTGGTGCTATGGAGCCTCGCTGCATTATCAACGTTTCATCTACGTCAGGGCTTCACGGGAATGTGGGACAGGCTAACTATGCGACGGGCAAAATGGGCATTGTTGGTTTAACGAAAACCATTGCCAAAGAGTGGGGCTTTTTAGGTATTCGCTGTAACACAGTTGCGTTTGGATTTATTGATACCCGCCTCACCCAGTCTAAAGATAAAGGGGCGTCGATCGAAATTGATGGCCAGAAAGTGGCTTTAGGTATACCAGACAACCTGCGGAGTATGGCCCCAATGACCATTCCGCTGCAGCGACCGGCCACGCCTGAAGAAGCAGCTGGCGGCATTATTATGCTCGCTTCCCCATTCGCTGCTTACGTTACGGGTCACACCCTCGAAGTGACCGGCGGCGCAGGCATTTAAGAAGCTAGAGGATTGAGCTAGAGTTATAGAAACAAAGTTGCCGGTTGCAAAGCTGCAGCGTGTTAATTTTGCAACGTTCTCCGTCAAATGCCCCCCTCTATCCTCTAGCTCTAGCTGGTTTATCCTTTACTCACCCATTTTACAAACTCTTTACATTTCCCCAACAGATTCATCATAACTCTCACTTATATTAAGAAGCATACAGGCGACAGCTTCAATCAGAAGCACACAACTGATTGAGGTGCACAACTTTCCTCCTACTCCTCTCTATTCTTCTCCTCAAGACTTGAAAAAGTCAAAGAAACGGCCGTTTGCATGAGACGGCCGTTTCTCTCCTTCTTTCACCCAATGCTCGCAATTTAAGCCGTAAGTAAGCTACATTACCATCTTCCCAATGACCAGTAGTCTGTGTTTTATCATTGACAGAGAGTTGACTAAGGAAGCTCGATTCTAAAATCTGTCAATTGTTGAGAAGCTCGCAAAGTTAAACCGCTGATTAAATCAAAAAATATTTGTGAGCAACTATACAGCAGGTTGGAGCTAAAGAAATTTCAAATTGTAATCTTCTTGCTCCATTCAGTAAGCGCTTTATTCAGTAGAAGGTAATCGGAAAGACATCGCTAAAAATATTTAGGGAAAGTTTTCAATTTTCTTAGGGATAGGAAATTTATAAACTGCATTGGCCCCAATATCATTTTTCCACTTATCTACAATCAAACTGAAAACTTCGTTACATAAGAAATTTTAAATTTTTCCAGAGAAGAAGTATTAAAAACTTTGGTAACAAAGTGCTGAACCCGCTTAAAATAAAATTAGCAGCACAGACATTTATGATTTTTATAGGAATGTAGAGATGAAACGAAACGTATTGTTGCCAATGGTCCTCTTGATATTAGTCTCCATCGTGAGTAATGTGTCAGGTGTATACCAGGCATCACCCACTGATATTTACCTCCCCCTGAGCATCAAAGATGGAACACAATCCAACGAACCAGATATTGCATACAGCTTGCCAACTGTTAAATTTGAGCAAATTGAGCAAAATCAACAAGATAGTCAAAACTTGACAATCTTCAACAATGGCTTGCAAACACTGAGCATATCCTCTTTGACAACCACCATTAATTCATTCACCGTTACAAACCCAACCAGCTTACCTGCAAACATTGCACCAGGAAATTCGCTTAACGTAACAATCCAGTTTATGCCTACCTCGATTGGTACAATAAATGGTGAGCTGGTGATTGTGTCAAACGATCCGGATGAGGCGTCTGTGTCAATACCGTTGACAGGTGAAGGCACAACACCTCCTGCAGATGTCGGGTTGTCCGTGCCTGAATTAGATTTTGGTCAAGTTGTGGTTGGAAGCTTTGCTGATCTCACCTTTGATATTGAAAACGATGGTGATCAAACATTGTCCGTCTCTGGCATTAGTACAACTGATGCTCAATTCACTGT
>JBCCFD010000505.1:0-5498 GCA_039029915.1 Chloroflexota bacterium | reverse complement strand
TTAAAAGCTTCGGAACCTCGAGGAAACGAAACGGATCACCATTGTTTTATTCAAAACAGGAACTTCGTTTCACTTAAGTGTTCCGAAGTTTCTAAATTGAAAACCACGTTAGATAAACGCTTCGGAACCTCGAGGAAACGAAGATTGCAGCCGTCGTTTTATTCAAAGCAGGAACTTCGTTTCACTGAACCGTTATTCCTTCTCGTATGGTTCCCCATCGGCTGCTGGCATTTGGCCTTTACCTACTAACCCAGCCAATACCACCATCGTGGCCACATAGGGCAGCATGAGCAAAAATTCTGATGGAATCGGCAAACGTAAAATAGCGAGCTTTGTTTGAAGCGCATCTGAGAATCCAAACAAGAGACCAGCCCCAAAGGAGCCAATCGGGTTCCAATTCCCAAAAATCATCGCCGCCAAGCCAATAAAACCGCGACCGGCCGTCAACCCTTCATCAAAACGGGGCACAGATCCCAGCGTAAAATAAGCACCTGCTAACCCAGCCATCCCGCCGCTGCACAATACTGAAATCCAGCGTGTCCGAATGACATTGATACCCAAAGTATCAGCCGCTTTGGGATGTTCACCTACTGAACGAACTCGAAGACCCCATTTAGTGTAATAAAACATGAAATGGAGCAAAGGCACAGATAAAAACATGGCGTAAACAAAAAGATTGTTGTTAAACAAGATAGGACCGATGACGGGTATTTGGGACAAAACCGGAATCTCCCAAGACTTAAACGTGCCGGGATTGTTGAGCTCTTGATACTCCTGCAAGAATTTAGCGTCGATAAAACTGGTGAAGCCTGTCGCGAAAATGAGAAGCACCGTCCCCGATACAATTTGATTAATCCGATACCGAATCGACAGTGCCCCGTGTGCCGCTGCCAAAAGGGCACCCGCCGCAACGGCACCAAATAACCCAATCCACAAGCTTTCTGTCAGGCTTCCTACCAAGGCGCCAGCCATGGCGCCCAAAAGCATCATGCCCTCAATGGCGATGTTTACAATGCCAGCTCGCTCAGACAAAATACCGGACATGGCCGCCAAAGTGATGGGCACCGATCTCACAATCATCGCCCCAAGCAAGCCACCTAAGTTCAGTGATTTGCCAGAGGCACCCCAAACTAAAAAGCCAAAAATAAACAGCAGAACAACAATCGCTAAAACAAGATTTGTATATTGGCCAAACCCTCTAGCAAGCTGAACGCCCCCTAGAACGGCCGTTATTAAAGCCAAAGGAATCAACGTACTGCGTGACATAAGCTCCCAATCAATATTGTCACCTAGCTGCGTACTTGCCGGTAAACCAAATTTCGTAATTGCATCCGGCTCAACCCCTTGGGCAAACACAAACCATAAAACGGCCGCTAATGTTAAGAAAACAATACCCATCACACGTTGACGCGTATAGTTAACTGCGACTTGTTCATCTTTTAAATTTACTGTTGCTGAAGCCATACCATTAACCCCACGTACTCGTTACCAATGCTTCATCATCACCCGTTTCACGCAAACGGTAAATTGTGCGCACAATGGCTGGTGCCGCAATAAACGCTAAAACCAACGCTTGCACGACCGCAATGATGTCAATCGGAATGCCAGCCGCAACCTGCATGCGAACCGCACCGTTTTTCAATGTTCCAAACAATAAAGCTGCAAAAACTACACCGGCCGGATGATTCTTTCCTAACAAAGCAAGTGCAATAGCGTCAAATCCAATACCAGCCGAGAAAGAAGCGGTTAAGCGATGGTTGATGCCCAAAATCTCATTGGCCCCAGCTAATCCGGCCAGTGCCCCCGAAAGCGACATTGCTATCACCGTGGCACTCACGATATTGACGCCCGCATATCGCGCCGCATTGGGGTTTGCCCCCACCATGCGTAGCGAAAACCCCCACTTGGTCTTGTATAAGAACCACCAGACTATCCATGCAAAAACAAGGGACAGAAAAAAACCTAAGTGGAATCGAATGGGTTGTTCAAAAAAGCGAGGCAGTTTAGCACTATCTAAAATCAAGGGGCTTATCGGATTCGATGAGTCTGGGTCCTGAATAGGGCCTCGCAGCAACCAATTTAAAAATTGAATGGCAATAAAGTTCATCATGATGGTGTTAATCACCTCATGAGCACCCGTCCGCGCCTTCAGCCAGCCGGGTATCATACCCCACAGCCCACCCCCAATAAACCCAGCAATCAGCGCTAACGGAAGATGAATGATAGCCGGCATGCCATCAAAGGAGTAAGCAACAACAGTTGCTAATGTCGCGCCCATAAACAGTTGCCCTTCGGCCCCAATGTTAAACAAGCCTGTCTGAAAGCCGAGGGAAACAGCCAAACCTGCAAAGATAAATGGTGTCGAGACGACGAGGCTTTCAAGGAACGGGTTAAAGGCGCGTCGGATTGCTTCAGAGTCACCACTGGAAAGCGCAGCAGAAATGGTGGCTGGATCGCCCAATGCACCGGTAAACAGCGCCGCATAGGCACCCCATATGGTAGAGAAAGTCGTTTGAAAGCCCGCCCCAATGGATTCACCAAAAGCTCGATACACATCTTCAGTCGTCAGAACGATAAATATCCCGCTAACAATTAGACCTGTAATGACTGCCAAAAAAGGAATAAGTATTGTTTGCCTAAGCTGACGCCATCGCGAACCGCTGGGGGCTGAGGTTAACTCATCTAATAAAATTTCACCCGCATTTTTCTGTTCTTCAGGTTTTTCATCTGGTTTTTGCTCTGCCATATTTTCTCCGGATATCGGTATTCAGTAACCAGTGTTCAGTATTCAGTAATCTGTTTTCTATTTCTTTAGAACAGCCTCAAGTTCTCCACCAGCCATCAATAAACCAACTTGCTCTTTGGTGACGTCACCGGCATTCACGATAGCCACCAGTTCACCATCGTACATGACTACAATTCTGTCTGATAAGTTCATAATTTCGTCGAGTTCGGTGGATACAAGAAGTACGGCCGTTCCCCCATCTCGCTTTTTAACAACCTGATCGTGAATATATTCGATCGACCCGACATCTAGACCACGCGTAGGTTGTGAAGCAACAAGTAAGCTAATATCTCGGGAAAATTCACGGGCGACAATAACCTTTTGTTGATTTCCACCAGAAAGTGCCCCAGCCGCCGTATCAATATTGGGCGTACGAACATCATAATTCTTCACGAGCGATTCTGCATTATCACGCATGTAATCTTCTTGCATGGTGGCCCCTTTTGAAAAGGGTTGTTGGTAGTAAGATTGAATCGCTAAATTATCAACAATCGGGAAGCTTAAAACGAGCCCGTCTCGCTGGCGATCTTCCGGCACGTGAGCAGTCCCCATCTCTGTAATTGTGCGAGGGGTCTTATTGGTAATATCTTTACCCAGAAGAGAAATCTTCCCCTCCTTGGTTTCTCGCAGTCCCGTTATGGCTTCAACAAGTTCTGTTTGACCATTTCCTTGGATGCCAGCAATGCCAACAATTTCACCAGATTTTACCTCGAGAGTAAGATTTTTAACGGCCATTACCTCTTGATCATCAAGCACAACCACCGACTGGATATCTAACACGGTGGCACCCACCTTTGGTGGCTCTCGATCCGTTATCAAGTGAACCGCTCTCCCGACCATCATCTCCGCCAGAGACCCTGGTGTAGCCTCATTTGGGGTCGTAGACCCAATCACCTTACCCCGCCGAATAACGGTAATGCGATCTGCGAATTCAAGCACCTCACGGAGCTTATGCGTGATAAAGATGATAGATTTCCCTTGATCAACGAGCGAGCGCATAATCTCAAAGAGTGCATCTGCTTCTTGAGGCGTTAAAACGGCCGTTGGCTCATCAAAAATCAAAATATTGGCATCACGATAAAGAAGCTTAATAATCTCAACCCGCTGTTGTACACCCACAGGGAGTGAGCCAACCATGGCATTGGGATCAACTGACAAGCCAAATTTCTCCGAAAGCGCTCTTATTTTTTGTGCCGCCGCTCGGCGATCAAGCACCCCGCCCCCACGAGTTTCTTCTTCACCCAACATCACATTTTCAGTAACCGTAAATACGGGGATAAGCATAAAGTGTTGATGCACCATGCCAATACCTGCAGAAATGGCATCACTGGGAGAATGAACTGTCGTCTTGTTCCCATTGACAAAAATCTCTCCTTCCGTTGGTTGATACAGTCCGTAAAGAATATTCATCAATGTTGATTTACCAGCTCCGTTCTCACCCAAGAGGGCATGAATCTCACCTTGATTAAGCGTCAGATCGATGTGATCATTTGCCAAAACGCCTGGAAATCGTTTGGTTATACCTTTTAATTCTAAAACTGTTTTCTCTGCCATTGTCTCTTCCGAAGAAATATTGTTATGTCAAATCTACAATCCGCGATTGGGGATTGTAGAGTAATTAATTTTAATCTCCAATGTCCAATGTCCAATAAAAAAGGACACGGATGAACATCTATTTCAAAAACAAAATGAGTTTATGAAAAACAATGCTATTTCATCCGCATCCTAGATTTTTAAACGAAGTTTTGTTTACAAAAACCCCAAGGGCTTGAAGACCCTTGGGGCTTGCTAGATCAATGTTATGGCAAGGTTGGGATAGACCCATCAATAATGCCAGCTTCAACTTCTGCTAAACCAGCAACATCAACGGCCGTTGCAGAAATGCCAACACCACCATTTTCGAGGGTACCAACAGCAACACCACCACCAGTCCAAGTGCCATCGACAATCGCTTGCGCTTGGTCATAAACTGAATTGTCCATACGCTTCAAAATTGAGGTCAATACCACATCAGCAAACTCGGGTGCGCTCACGGTCCAGTCGGTGTCTACACCGATGATCCACGCCCCGCGTTCTTGTGCTGCAGCTGCCGTTCCCAAACCTACTGGGCCAGCTACTGGTAAGATGATGTCTGCACCCTCATCCATTAAGCTTTCACCAAATGAACGACCGTCATCGGTGCTTTCAAAGTTACCGGTAAACAAACCATCTTGGTCTTCAATGCTCCAACCTAAGACTTGAACATCAGTCCCATTTTGAGCGTTATAGTAATCAACACCCAACGCATAACCGTCCATAAATTGGGTCACTGGTGGAATATTTACACCACCAAATGTCCCAACAATACCGGTTTGGGTTGCTGAGGCAGCCACATAACCTGCCAAGAAAGCAGCTTGGTCAATTTGATAAATCAAACCAGTTACATTATCGATTGGTGGGTCATAAGCGAAATCAATAATCGCAAAGTTCGTGTCTGGATTAGCTGCTGCACCTGTTGCAGTGGCATCACCCAAAAGGAACCCAACCGTAACGATCAAATCACAACCGTCTTCAACCAAGGCGTTGATGTTTGGTTCGTAATCTGATTGTTGGGCTGATTCCAAGAATTTCACTTCGATGCCAAAATCTTCACCAGCGCGTTCCAAACCAGCCCATGCTGTAGCGTTGAATGATTTATCATCGATACCACCAACGTCGGTTACTTCACAAACTT
>JBCCFD010000504.1:0-5546 GCA_039029915.1 Chloroflexota bacterium | reverse complement strand
GCTTACCCAGTTAACTTTGCTATCTTCAATGCGGTTCGTGACCGTTTGACGCAATCTATTCTTGGTGAGCTTACGCTTGATGAAGCCATTGAGCGTATCCAAGAGGATGTTAATCAAGCTGTAACGGAAGCAAGTCAATAGTATTCATCATCGATTCCTATCCATAAATTCGCCATTTATGAGTGTGTAGGGATTGATAATTTGTTCCCCCTCTTGCTTCCTAGCAAGAGAGGGGAACTTTGTTTCCTCAGCAACGGAGGAAGCTGGGTGGGGCCAAAAATTGAGAAGAAATGGATTGATGAGGAGATATCCCCGTGTTAGATGCAATTTTTGATCGATTACAAAGTCGCATTGGCATCAACAATATGGCGTATTTTTTTCTACTGCCCAATTTGTTGATTTTTGGGATTTTTGTGTTGTTCCCAATGCTTTTGAACTTTTATTATGCGCTGACTGGCGGCACAAACTTGTTTCCTCAGGATCGGCCGTTTATTGGCATGGGCAATTTTGAAACGCTGTTTAACTGCGAAAACTTCTTTGACCCCAACTCGTGCCAGGAAGATCGCTTTTGGCGCGCTATCTTCAACACCACGTTTTTTGTTTTCTTTCAGGTTGGATTTATGGTGCTGTTTTCAATGATTACGGCATTGATTCTAAATCGTAACATTCGCGGACGCGGGTTTTTCCGCAGCGTTTTCTTTTACCCTGTTTTACTCTCCCCGGTTGTCGTGGCATTGATTTGGAAATGGATTTTGCAGCGACAAGGGGTGTTAAACGGCATGTTGAGTGTTTTTGAAATAGACCCAATCCCGTTTTTGCTCGATCCAACCTGGTCCCGTTTTTGGGTCATCGTCATTAGCATTTGGGCACTGATGGGATTCTATACGCTGATTTTGTTGGCGGGCTTGCAGGCAATACCCGCGAATTTATACGAAGCTGGTGTGATTGATGGCACCAATAAATGGCAACAGTTCCGCTTTATTACCTTGCCTTTATGGATGCCAACCCTCTTTGTGGTGCTGGTGTTGTCGTTGATTCGAGCCGTACAGATTTTTGATGCGGTGTTTGTATTAACGGGAGGTGGCCCCGGTACGGCCAATCTGTTTATGGTGCAGTACATTTACAACACGGGGTTCTCAAATCAAGTTCAAATCTTTGGTTTATCAGCTGCCGCTTCGGTGGTGATGGCCGTTGTTTTACTCGTGTTTACCTTGGTCCAACTGCGTATTGGTCAGGATTCAAGTAGCGTATAGTAGGGAGATTAGCATGTTTGCAACCGTTAATTCATTTATTAATCGGACTCGCCATCCTAATCGGCTTAGCTTGACTGATATTTTGACCTATCTCTATTTACTGTTGGGCACACTAATTATGTTTGGCCCTGTCATCTGGCTTATTATGTCATCGCTTAAAACGCCAGCTGGATTGATCGAATTTCCGCCAACGTTCTTACCATTTGGCCAAGATTCAATTGAGGTTGAGGGGTTTGATGAGCCGTTGCCACTCTTCACCGTCACGATGGAAGATGGCAGCACACAAATATTGGCGCAAGTGCGGCGAATTGGTATTGAAGCCCAATTAGTCGATCCGGCTAATCCTGAAGAAATTATTCGAGTACCCATTGAGGCGCGAGAACCGGTGCGCTCACTGCAATTTGCTTGGTCAAATTACACGGAGCCGCTGCAGCGATTTAGCTTTTTAACTTATTTGCGCAACAGCGTTTGGGTGACGGTTGTGGCAACCGCATTGACGCTGCTTATAAACAGCATGGCGGCGTTTGCTTTGAGTAAGTATGAGTTTAAAGGAAAAAATACGACCTTTGTGGTGATTATTAGTACCTTGCTTGTCCCTGTTTCGGTAATTTTGGTACCCGTTTTTCTAGTGATTACGACGCTGAATATGAACAATACACTCTGGGGGGTCATTATTCCAGGGGCGGCTACACCCACAGGGGTCTTTTTGTTGAGACAGTACATGCTAACGATCCCTGACGAACTGATGGAAGCTGCACGGATTGATGGGGCTGGTGAGTGGCGTATTTACTGGCAAATCGTCTTACCATTAGCGCGTCCGGCGCTGGCTGTTTTGGCGATTTTCTCAGTGATGTGGCGCTGGAATGACTTTTTATGGCCGCTGATTGTGCTGAGTCGGAGTGAATTATTTACCCTTCAGGTTGGGCTTAACTCCTTCCAAGGGGAACTGAATGTGCAGTGGCATTTTATTTTGGCGATGACGGTGCTGACCCTTTTGCCAATTTCGTTGGTTTTTGCCTTTTTACAAAAATTTATCACAAGCGGTATTGCCGCAACAGGTTTGAAAGGATAGTTTGCTGCTGAACTAGTTATGTGAAACGAAGCGGCTGCTTTGAAAAAAACGACGGCAATAAACTTCGTTTTCTCGAGGTTTCGAAGCTTTTATCTAACAGGGGTTTCAATTTAGAAAGTTCGGAACACTTAACCTGATGTGCAATTTTAATGAGTATTTACTCTGGTGGGGGACATAGCACGCTATGTCCTTACTTTTCTCTTTACACTAGATAATTAAAACTTACACACACTTTCAACGCCAAAATATTTAGCTATGCAAATTGTTCAATTAAAGAACGTTCTCCTGCAGAAAGAGGACAAACATGGGGTTGCGCTTAAAGGGGAGCGAGGGGAGCAATTTCGGGTAAGCGTGCTGGATGATGATTTAATTCGCGTCCAGCATATGCCAGAAGGAAAAACCCGTTTTAACCGAACATGGGCGATTGTAGATTCAACTGGGGATGTGCCTCGAGAAGGACGCTTCCGAAATGATTATGCGTCGTTTTCATTGCCCTCATTTGAGCAAACAAGCCATAAACAACAAATTTGTATTAAAACGAATAAACTCCAGCTAATCGTCTCGCTTGATGAATGCTCGATTGGGTGGAAGGATGCTGGAGGCCAACTTTTTGCCTCAGATTTGGCTGAGCGTGCGTATCCATATGATGTTGGCAATGATCAAGTTTACCATTACATGATGTGCCAGCCTGATGAGCTGTATTATGGCTTTGGGGAGCGAACTGGTGAACTGAATAAGCGCGGGCGGCGGATGCGATTTTATAATGTAGACGCTATGGGGTATAACGCCAGATCGAGCGACCCGCTTTATAAGCATTGGCCCTTTCATATTACGTTTAACCCAGCGCTGAACATTGCTTATGGCCTGTTTTATGATAATTTGTCAACGGCCGTATTCGACCTAGGTAAAGAGATCGATAACTATTATCCAGCCTTTCGCAGCTACAGGGCTGATGGGGGCGATGTTGATTACTACATGATTTATGGCCCTACGATAGAAGAAGTCGTTGAAAAATTTACCAAGCTGACGGGGCGAATGATATTGCCGCCGCGTTGGTCGTTGGGGTATTTAGGCTCAACGATGGCTTATACCGATATGCCGGATGCCCAAGAACAGCTCAAAAACTTTGTCGATTTGTGCGAACAGCATGAGATTCCATGTGATCTGTTCCATTTGTCATCTGGGTACAGCATGGGGGAAGACGGCAAGCGGTATGCGTTTGAATGGAATCATAATCGCGTGCCAGACCCTCTAGCGATGAGCACCCATTTTAGGCAGGCTGGGATGCAGCTAGCTGCCAATATTAAGCCGTGCTTACTTACATCGCATCCCCGCTTTGAAGAGGTTGCTGAGTTAGATGGGTTTATCAACTCAGCCGAAACGGCTGCACCCGAACTGGCCATGTTTTGGGGCGGGCAGGGGGCTCACCTTGATTTCACAAATCCCGCTGCTTATGAGTGGTGGCAAGAGCGAGTCAAAACATCTTTGCTTGAGAACGGTATAGATGCCACGTGGAATGACAACAATGAGTACGCGATTGAGAATGACACGGCCGTTTGCCACGGTTTTGGTGAACCTATTCCACTTGGCTTAATTCGGCCGCTACATCCATTGCTGATGACGCGCGCTTCGTACGAGGCTCAATTGGCACACAAGCCAAATGAACGGCCGTATTTGATTATTCGCTCAGGCTGTGTAGGTATTCAACGGTATGCCCAAACTTGGACGGGTGACAATCGAACAAACTGGGAGACATTGCAGTACAACATCCCCATGGGATTAGGGGCTGGATTATCTGGTATTGCCAATACGGGGCATGACGTTGGGGGATTTGCCGGTGAGAAGCCCACACCTGAGCTGTTTGTGCGTTGGGTGCAAAATGGCATCTTTCATCCCCGCTTTACCATTCACTCTTGGAATGACGACCAGACTGCCAATGAACCCTGGATGTACCCAGAGGTTTTGCCATTTGTTCGTGAAGCAATCCAGTTTCGGTATCGCTTGCTGCCGTAT
This sequence comes from Chloroflexota bacterium, assembly GCA_039029915.1. Taxonomy (GTDB): domain Bacteria; phylum Chloroflexota; class Anaerolineae; order Promineifilales; family Promineifilaceae; genus QQUD01. Next base: position 1,208 of record JBCCFD010000504.1, on the reverse strand, counting down.
TTGTACAGCCTGTTTTATGAATCGGCCCAAACTGGACACCCCATTATCCGACCGATGGTTTATCATTTTTCTCACGATCCCAAGTGTCATGCTGAATCATTTGACTTTATGCTCGGGCCAAGCTTGCTTGTGGCTTCTGTTGTTGAACAAGGGGCCACTAGCAGAGCGGTTTATCTGCCATCTGGTACAGATTGGTGCGACTTTTATACCGGTCAATGGTGGCACGGGGGGCAAACGATTGAGCTAGAGGCACCTCTTGATCGTATGCCTTTACTGGTTCGTGCTGGTGGTATCGTGCCCATGGGCAAGGCAATGCGGCATTTTGGGGCGGAGCCTGATGATTGGCGTCAAATCTTGTTATTTCCACACCCTGAAAGTGGTTCGTCCTGCTTCACGTTTGTTGAGGATGATGGGGTTAGTCTTGATTATCAACGGGGCGAGGTTTGTGAAATCACCCTAACGCTAACTGTTTCGGCAGAAGAAATTCATTTGACCATTGAAAAAGAAGGTCAATATTCACCGCCCTATTCACAAATGGAGCTTATTTTACCGCCAGATGAACGCCGCACCCTTGTGGTTGACAACGTTTTGCAATCGTGGCTTGATGATGAGAATCGTCGTCATATTGAAGTTCAGGTCAATTTGGGGTGAGCCTGGGGCACAGGGTTGCTTAGGTTCAATTTATGTCAAAACTAAAAGCATCTTGAACCAGACCTAAAGAGTTGATCTTTTCTCAAACGCCTGCAAATCTACGTTCGCTTCCGAAATTTTCCCCATGGCTCTAAACCCCTTTGCTCTTGATTCATAATACTCTGGCTCATCAGGATTTAGCTCGATGGCTCTTGTAAAGCTTGCCACAGCCCATGAATAATCCTCTAACGCTATAAAAACTTGGCCTCGCCCCCAATAGGCATTGTCTAAATAGGGGGAGAGCCGAATGGCTTCGTTAAAATCACGCAATGCCGCCTGATTCCTCTTCAAATTGAGCAAAGCCATACCGCGCAGCAGCAGGGTCGTGGCTGATTGAGGATACAGTTGGAGAGAACGGCCGTAAACCTCAACCGCCCGTTTTAGCTTCCCCATCTGATGGTAAAGATACCCTAAATCAGAAAGAAGGTCGGCATCCTCCTCAGAAGCAGGTTGTGATAAAGCCAATTCATAAAGAGCGATGGCTTTGTTTATCTCGTCTGCTTGAATGTGAATTTGGG
>JBCCFD010000503.1:0-5550 GCA_039029915.1 Chloroflexota bacterium | reverse complement strand
TCTATACCGATAATCGGGTGGCTGCCGGTATTTTTAATGATACCGATCGCGACATGCTTTCTGCATTTGCCAACCAAGCGGCGGTAGCGATTGAAAATGCGCGCCTCTTCCAGCAAATTCAATCTCAGCTGGACGAAATTACTGAAATGCGTGATCTTATGAACAACGTATTTGAGTCAATTGCCAGCGGTGTGATCACAATTAATGAAAAAGATCGGATTGCCTTAGTTAATCGGGCCGCGAGCGATATTCTCTCTGCGACGCCTGATGAAATCATTCAGCAGTCGCTTAATGAAGCTGAGGAGATGCTGCAGTTGCCTTTTGATTCTCTCGTTGGTGATGTGAAGCAAAAAGGGGACGTGCAGAGCAAAGAAGTTGACCTCGTTGTTCGTAAGCGCCCCGGGATTACAACGTTAAATCTAACGCTTTCACCATTGCGTGATGTTCAGCATGAGATGCTGGGCGTGGCGATGGTTCTGGATGATGTTTCTGAAAAGAAGCGCATGGAGAGCGTGCGGCGGTATTTGCCACCAGCACTTGTTGATCAGGTGCGTGATATTGACGCTGCCCAACGACCGCAGCGTCAGGTGATGAGTGTGCTATTTGCTGACGTGCGTGGCTTCAGCACATACAGTGAAAATCTCGATCCTGAAAAGTTGATTCAGGTGATCAACGGTTATTTTACACAGGCTGTAGATGCGATTTCTCACTTTGAAGGCTTGACGGACAAGTTTATGGGGGATGCGGTGATGGCGCTGTACAACACACCATTGAATCCCCATGAGAACCATGCTGAACGGGCAATCAGAACTGCGTGGATGATCCGTCAAAGTATGAAGGCTTATTTGGCCGCCCTGCCCGAAAATCGCCGTCTTCATTTTGGTTTTGGTATTCATACGGGCGAAGCGGTTGTGGGGAATGTGGGTAGCGCCAATCGTAAGGATTACTCAGCAATTGGTGATGCAGTAAATCTTGCTAAGCGGGTTCAAGAATCTGCTAAGGCTGATGAAATTTTGATGAGTGATGCGACCTATGCTCTCGTTAAAGATATCGCTGAAGTTGAGGCGTTGGAACCCATGCAGGTTAAAGGTCGTCAAGCGTTGGAGAAAATTTATCGTTTGGTTGGTCTAAAAGACGCTTAAGTTTTTGAAACGTTAACGGCCGTATTTTGTTATCTTGAGGCACATGTTTAGCAAGAATATGTGCCTTTTTTGTTGGAACGCTATCGCCATTGAGACAATGTAAATAGCGACACTCGACTGAGTCCATACTCTTTTTTAGTTAGCATGAATGGGGAGCGGATCACCCATGACGGGGGCAGGATTATTGCGTATTAAATCCACGATGGCTAAGTTGGTGGCTAGCAGTTCTCTGACCGCAAAGTAACGATCTCGAATATATGGCTGTAAACTAGCTGAGACGCCAACACTATCAACCCCCATCTGCCGGCAAAGCAACAGGGCGCGATACAAATGGAATTCTTGCGTGATAAGAACGGCCGTTTCGACCTCAAAAATATGTTTGGCTCGATAGCAGGTATCATAAGTGCGTCGGCCGCCAAAATCTGGATGAAGGGCGGCTTCAGGTACGCCGTTGGCGATGGCATAGGCCATCATACTGCTCGGTTCATCATATTCAACAAAACGATTGTCACCAGAGAGCAAAAGCGCATCAACCTTGCCCTCATGATAAAGCTGGATGGCCACGTCCATGCGATCCTGTAGCGCATCGCTTAGCCGCCCATTGCCAAGCACCTGCGCGCCAAACACAATGCCTATGGGGCGGTGAGGCGTATCCGGGATCGTGTTAATAAAACGGCCGTAATTCCAAATCACAAACAATCGAATAAACAGCGGTGTTATCGCTAGCAAGATGCAGCATGCAAAAAGGGATAGAAGCGTCTTTTTATAAGACAGGATTCTTTTGAGAATAATCATATGGTTTTAGGGGAGTTTCGGCCGTACCTCAATGCGCCCGAGAATGTAGCGGTCGCCCGCTAAATTTCCGTTTTGATCAGAAATATGCAGCCGACGCTGACCGATAAATTCATAAAGCCCCACCTCAATATAATAAGTGCCGGGCGGTAAATTCTCTGGAATGACCATGCGGTACGGATCAATAAAGCGCTGACCCGGAAGCCATTTAGGAATCCAGAGATGGGTCGGGGTCGAGCCACCAAGGGGGGTGTAATCGAGGGCCACATAAGGTTGGTTGGCCGTGTCGATCAAATGCACAAAGATAGTGTAGCTTTCTTCGGGAATGGCTAAAGCTTCCCAAGTGAGGCGAATGTTGAAGACATCACCGGGCTGGGCCTGTATCGCCTGCTCGTTGGGCCACGGAGCTTGCAGTCGACGGCCGTTTCCTCTAACCGATGCGCTCACTAACCCAACGCGCTGTCTAAAGTTAGCGAGCAGATGTGAGGTACGAACTTGAACGGAGCTTTCTGCTACAGTCAACACGCCAAGCGATAGATCAGTTTCAACTAGCTGATTTTGGCTCAAATTTTTGAGATCGATCTCAAGCGGATACTCACCTGCTGCCAAATCAAAAGGCAGGGCAAAATCAAATCGTTCAATAATAATTTCAGTAGGCCGCCAATTGGGGGTGATGAGGTGGCTGTCGGTGGTAAATTCATAGGTGATATCACCGACAGTGAGCACGGGGATGTAAAAATCGGCCGTGCCTTCAGGGGCCGTCATAGCGAGGGTGAGCTCAACAAAATCACCGGCCGTTACCTCTTGCTCAGGCAGATAATAGCCGACGACCGTAAGCTGATCGGCAACGGCCGTTACTAGCGTCATCTCGGGCGGTAAAGTTTGGTCACAGGGGGTTTCAGGATAGTTGCACGGCTCGACAACCTGGTAAAATGCACCGGCAGGACGAAGCCTAAACTCAGTACCCCCCAGTTCTCTTTGGCGAAAGTTACTTAGATAAACGGGATGGCCTGCTAAGTAGCTGAAGATGCCGTCTAACCAGGGATTTGCCCCAGCCGCAATGTATTTTAACGACACATCAACCGGTTTTGGCTCGGAATTGTTGACATAAAATTCATGCCAGAGTGGCGTCATGCGCTCCCAATCGTTGAGCAAAATAGCGTTTTCGTTAGAATTTCCAAATTGGGCTTCGATTGCGTTGACATAATCAATGCTTTCGCTGTAGTTTCGCAATGAGACGCGGGGTAGATTGCGGGCGATCTGCTGAATTGGCCCTAGCAGAATGACAAAACTGATGATAAAGAGCAACGGCCGTATCTCTCCGCGCAGCCGCTTTTGCAGCCATTCACTCAACTGCAATAAACCAATTCCTGCTAGCAAGCCACACACCAACAGTGGCCCCAGCAGATAAGCCATAATGTCCTGCTGGCGCAGGCTGATGACGAAGGCGTAGGTGGTGAGAAAGGCGAGCGTGAAGAGGGCGGTTGGTGTATTGGTGTATTGGTGTATTGGTGTACTGGTAATTGGGAGATTGGGAGATTGGGTAATTGGGTAACTTGCCCTGAGCTTTGCCGAAGAATGGGGAGATGGGGCTTCATGATTTTGTGACTTGGCGACTCTGCCACTTTGCCACTTTGCCACTTTGCCAAAGACCGTTGAGATGATGGCACCAATCGTCAATAAAATAACCGGCAAACTATACTGCAGACGCAAAATGCTCCAGAAGACGAGCGCGCGGTTGGGTTGCTCAACGAGCGGGAAATAGGGCAGGCTGTCGCTTAAGCCTCGGGCCAGCACGTGATCAAGAAAACCATCGACAGTGTTCATGGTGGTTGGCCCGAACAGCACTGCCGGGCTGCGCAACGGATAGTAAAGCCACAGTGACAGCCCAAGCAGCGCGAAGCCAAGCATTTTTAAAATGGTGCGCCACTCTTTCAGTATCGACGGCCGTATCCAAATGATAAACAGCGCGTAGGCGGGAAACGCCATGACGGTCAATGGGTGATGCGTAACGCCCAAGCCAGCAGAAAAACAAAACGCAAAAAGCGCAGAGCGAGCAGCGTGTGAGTGAGTGGGTAACACACCCCTCTCTTCTCTCTTCTCTCTTCTCTCTTCTTCTCTATACCATTTCGTTAAAAAATAAAAGTTTGCAGACAAAAACGTTGCCGTAATGATGTGGGGGTTGGTGTGGATAGCGTGCTGCCAATGATTAACGGCCGTTCCGACCGTAAGCGCCCCAAAAATAGCGGGAAGGTAGTGAAGCGAAAGACCACCAAGGTTTTTAAAACCTCGGTGGTCTGGGGTGAGTAAGCGAATCGTGCCATATACAAACATGGCGGCGGCTGTTGCGGAAACGGCCGCCAGCAGATGCATGCGCCAAGGTGTGGTGCCAAAAGGAATTACCGTTTGGAACAGCTTCCCCATCAGGGTGATAAAGACATACCCCGGTGGATGGGCAATGCCCAAAATATTGGCAATAAACGTAAATTCGGTAGGGTCGCCTAAAACCAATGTTTGCGCCAATGTTGATAAATAAAGAGCAAAAAGAATCAGGGCAATGACGCTTGGAATAAGTCGACGATGGTTTGCTAAGATGAACTTTTGAATCACTGATTACTTATCACTTTTCGCTACCTATTAGCCCCTTTTCTCAAGAAGTGCATCATAAATCGCAATCGTTTCTCTCGCCGCTCTCTGCCAGCTAAACTTTTTTACCTGTTCAAACCCTAGCTGCTTGCGGTGTTCGTATTCATCTCGATTCGTAAGTAGGCGATGAATAACGGCCGTTGTTTCTTCAACATTTTCAGGGTCAAAATAAACGGCCGCTTCCCCACCGACCTCAGGTAAACTGCTTCGGTTGCTTGAGGCCACAACCTGCCCGCTGGCCATGTGCTCTAAAAGCGGCAGCCCAAACCCTTCATACAAACTTGGATGCACGGCTAGCTCAGCACCCGCCAAAATAGCTGGTAAATCTTCATCAGGCACCCAGCCGAGCAGTTTGACCGCATTTTGCAGGCCTAGGCGTTCAATCTTTTCAAAGAAATCATCATAGAGCCACCCTTTGCCTCCAGCAAGGACAAGAGAGAGGGTCGGGAAAGTGCGTCGAAGCACGAGGAGGATGTCGAGAAACCGGGTAAGGTTTTTTCGAGGTTCTATAGTACTTAGATGTACAAGGTACCGTTCAGGTAGTTGGTATGTCTGTCTAACGTGGATGACCTTAGCTGGAGGCATCGGTTTAAATAGGGAAGATGGTGCCTCGTACACAACATGTATCTTAGCGGGGTCAACCTGGTAATGCTCTACGATATCTCGCTTACTCGCCTGCGAAACCGTGATGATGGCGTCTGCTTTTTGGCAGTATACCGGCATGGCTAGGTTGAGATACCAGTAGTTAAGTTTTTTATGATACTCAGGAAATAGCTTGAAAATGAGGTCGTGGACGGTTAGCACCGTTGGCACATTCCGAAGCGGCATCAGCAGGTGCTCCGTGCTGTGAAAGAGGGTGGCGTTGGGCAGAAGCCGATTAAACGGGATGCGCCCCATTTGCCCCAGCAGAATGCTCATGCGCCACGGCTTGTATCCCCAGCGAACTGATCGGTGAGGCGGGTTGAAGCGC
>JBCCFD010000502.1:0-5570 GCA_039029915.1 Chloroflexota bacterium | reverse complement strand
CCCGCAATCAAGCGTGAGATTACATCGGGTTCATCACCAGCCGCGATAACGACATCGCAACCTGAACGTGTCGCAACTTCAGCTGCTTCCAGCTTTGTGCTCATCCCACCAACGCCTAACCCGCTGACACTGCCACCGGCCAATGCGCGCAACTTGCCGTCAATCTGAGCCACTACCTTAATCAGCTCGGCATTCGGGTCAGATTTTGGGTCAGCCGTATAAAGACCAGGAGTGTCCGTGAGTAAAAACAGCTTATCCGCCCCGGCCAAAGTAGACCGTGAGTGAAATTCTGAAGGACGGATTAAACAAGCAATTCTATTTAAAAATATTTGTGTACTAAAGTTCTCAGGCGCTGATTAAACCGCTTTTATTCTTTGTGAGATTATTTGATTCAATTTTTGCCAGCCACTGACTGATTTTAGAGCCAATTAGATGAGGATTATCCTCTTGAATAAAGTGCAGGCCCGGCCCGATATCGACGGTTTCCAAATTGGGCAGATTGTTTTCCAGCCACTGCACCATCTCAGTCCGAATGAGGCCACCGGGCTGAGCATAGAAGAGCAGCTTCGGAATGTCAGTTTTTTGGAGCCAGCGGTTGTAGTTTGAAATAAGGGTGTGCATATCGGACGGGGTGCCTTCGATCGGAATTTCAAGGGGCCACTGGCGCACCGGTTTACGACTGGCAATCGTTTGATACGGTTCGCCGTAGATTTGCTTTTCTTCTGCGGTCAGTTGGCGCACGATCGATTGGGGCAGCACTTGTTTGACAAACCCATTGGCAAGACTCAGCATGAGCCAGCCGACGCCTGTGGTACGCATCAATTTGAAGGCGAGCCGGAAATCGGAGGGAAAGTCTGACCAGTTCAACGGCCGTATCATCGCCTCCATAAACGCAATCCCCTTAATTCGCTCAGGGTGCTGGGCCGCAAAGTGAAACCCCAAGCCAGACCCCCAATCGTGAATCACAAGCGTTATGTTCGTTAAATTCTTCGCTTCAATAAACCCTTTGAGATACGCATAATGATCGTGAAAGCGGTAGGGAATGTCGGGCTTGTCTGATTTACCCATACCGATCAGGTCGGGGGCGATAGCCCGTCCCTGAGACGTGACGTAGGGAATAATGTTGCGCCACAGGTAGGAGGAGGTGGGGTTGCCGTGCAAAAATAGGATGGGATCTCCTTCGCCTGCTTCGATGTAGTGCATCTTTGACCCTTTGATGTTGATATAGCGGGATTGAAATGGAAAGCTCGCTGAAATAGGTTTGCTGTTCATAATTGGATTCCTTTTTTGTTTTTAAGTATTGTTTAGATTTTCAAGAACGATCGTTCTTGAATTTTGATAAAAAAAGAGAAAACTCTCTTATGATGATCGGGCGAGGCTTCGACAGGTTCAGCCGACGATTGGACTGCCGTGTTTATGACGAATGGTAAGGCTTCGACAGGCTCAGCCGACGATTGGGTCACTGCGTTTATGACGAATGGTAAGGCTTCGACAGGCTTAGCCGGCGATTGGGCTTTGGTTGTCTTTAGACAGAGATAAAGCGTGTAACCCTTCAAGCGTTGTGTTTATGTAATCAACTAGGCCTTCAGTGAGCATAGGAGTTTTAGAAAGGGTAAAAAGCCCCACAGCGATCCCGACGAGGTAAACGCCCCCTTTTTCTGGTGCCACATGAAGGCCAAGCTGCCCTTGACTTTGGGCATTTCGGATCGCCTTTTCAAACAATGTTTTGAGGCGGGTTTCGTAGAGGTCCATTTTTGTCGCAACGGCCGTATCGTGGAGGGCTAATTCCGTGGCTGAGTTGCACATCAAACACCCAATCTTCAGGTCCTCAAATTGCTCCATCTGCTGAAACTGGTGAAAAAATGAGTAGACTGTTGACCAGTCTGCCTGTTCGTCCTCCAACTCTTTAACCATCAGACCAACCCACGCCTCTAAGTAATGATCTAGCGCCTGCAAAAATAGGGCGTGTTTATCACCAAAGGTGCTGTACAGACCGTACCGCTGCACGCCAGTCGCCTCAACTAAATCACCAATTGAAGTGGCGTTATACCCTTTTTGCCAAAAGAGCCACATCGCTTTTTCAAGCGCTTGGGTGGGTTCAAATTCTTTGTGTCGTGCCATAACAATCCTTTACAAGAACGATCGTTCTTGAATTGATGATATACCAGAATGCCCATTCTGCAAAGCAATTTATCAACTATTCATTTTGTGAATTAAATTGCCAAAATCTGGTTACGTTCTGGTTACGGCAAATGTTAATAATGAATTGGACAAAAAAGCTCTTTTCGATCATTTAGTATTAGGAGGAAATCATATGCTAAATAAGTGTGTTCTTCGAGGAAATTTTGTTCCCTTTGTGATTGTAATTTGTGGATTTTTATTATTTGTGAGTCATCCACTGACAGCCCAACATGATTCTGATTCTTTAACGGCCGTTGCCCTTCAATCTCTCACAACCACAAATTCCCAAGCGCCCCTCGCATCACCCGATGCCCCGGAGCAGATACCCAGTTCCATTGCCCCTGCGACAGCCCAATCCACAACCCTTATCAACTTGGACGATTTCCGAGCGGATCCACGTTTTGCAGGCATTGATGGGTCTGGTGTGGCCGTCGTTGTGTTAGATACAGGGATCGACTTAGACGATCCCTTTTTTGGACCAGACAACGATAATGATAACGTGGCCGATCGTATTGTTCATCATCATGATTTTGCAGATAATGATGGCAATGCCACGGATGTCAATGGACACGGGTCAAATGTTACCAGTATTGTTGCTTCAAGCGACGCGGTCCATACCGGCATGGCACCTGGTGTCGATATTATTCATCTCAAAGTATTCAAAAACAACGGCTCCGGTAATTTTGGATATGTAGAATCGGCCTTGAAGTGGGTGGTTGCCAATGCGGAAACATACAATATTGTAAGTGTCAATATGTCACTTGGTGACTCGGCAAATCATAATTCGACTAAAAAGCTTTACGGTATTTCTGATGAGATTAACGCTTTGCGGAACACCTTAGGGGTGTCGGTTGTATCGGCTTCCGGAAATCTTTTCTTCAACTATGGCAGCGTTCAGGGTGTGAGCTATCCAGCCGCAGATGCCAACTCCCTTTCAATTGGCGCCGTCTACGATTCGGATTTTGGACCGTATAATTACGGGCTGGCGAATGCCTTCTCGACTGGGCCTGACCATATCACCCCCTTCTCACAAAGACACCAAACTTTGACCCCTCTCTTTGCACCTGGGGCGGAAATTGTAGGCGCTGGGCCAGGCGATGCCTTAACCACTCAACATGGCACTAGTCAGGCGACGCCTCACATTGCTGGTATTGTGGCTTTGATGCAACAATTGGCTTTGCAAGAGCTAGACCGCCTTTTAACATCGGATGAAATTGATTCTATATTGGTTACAACGGGGGTTGTGATCAACGATGGTGATGATGAAGATGATAATGTGACCAATACCAGTTTAAATTTCCGTCGGGTCGATATGCTTGCGATTGGTGAAGCGATTTTGGATATGATTCCTGAGACGGTGCCGCCGGTAGTAACGGCCGTAAATTCTGATGAGGACAGTGGGGATGGTGAACTCACGGATGGTGAAATGACGAACGCCTCTATCACGGAATTGATGGTCATATTTAATGAGGGCATGAATAATCCGTCAGGCCATGCAGCTGCAGATGATGTCACCAATCCTAGCAACTATTTGCTGGTTGAGGCTGGCCCTAATGGGAGTTTTAATACGGCCTTTTGTGGCTCACCAGCTGGTGACGATACGGCCGTCACCATCAATAGCGTTAGCTACAGCGCAACAAATAAAGCCTCGACGCTTAATTTAAACGGGGGTTCACCAGTTGGAGAAGGGGCTTACCGCCTCTTTGCCTGCGACACGCTTGAAGATAATTCGGGTAATCGGCTGGATGGGGATTCCAACAGCGTCGCCGGTACTGACTTTATGACTCAGTTTACGGTTGACCAAACCGGTCCTGAAATTTCACTGGTTGGTATTGACGGGGATGCAGACGCATCCAATGGGATCTTGATTGAACCGATAAGGCAATTATCCATAACCTTTAGCGAAGCGATGAATAATCCGAGCGGTGATTCAGAAGCGAATGATGTGACCAACCCAGCCCTTTATGCCTTGATTGGGGCGGGCGCAAATGGGGTGTTGGATACGGCCGTTTGCGGCACTCTACAGTCGGATGATGTGGCTGTTTCAGTGAATTCTATTAACTATAATGACACCAACCATAAGGCCACCATCAACGTGAACGGGGGAAGCAATTTAGATGCCAGTAACTATCGTTTTGAACTATGCGGTAGTGGCGTGCTAACAGACGATGCCGGTAATTACCTCAATGATGGTGAAGCAGACTTCAGCTTTACGTTTGAGGTGCTCATGCCAGAATCATACGATTTATTCTTGCCTTTGATAACGAAATAGATTTAAGCGAACTGAATGGCATCATTCCGCAAAAAAGTGATGATGCCATTCAGCTGAAACCAATTTTTCCCGCTTCTTCTACCCATTACAGACTCTAAATTAGGCATTTGAATATTACTCATATGACCTGAATTGGAAGTTGCGTTCGGAGAGGCTTGTTTTATAGATACCGTTTATGAAACGGCCGAATTGCAAAAATGAGTGTTAAGACGTTACCTCTAGGCGGTCAAAGCCTATTGGCACAAGGTGAAAAAAGGTGGTGCCAGGTGATAAGGGGAGCGGGTTACCTTCTAAATCGTAAAAAGTGAGCATGTGAGTGGGATCATTGCGCTGCCAACGGCCGTTTATTCTTTCGCCATCTCGAAAGACAGACACCGGCCCCTCGCCCCAAATTTGAATCTGAATGGAAGGATTGCCGCTGGTGTCTTCAAAGATATCGGTATCTACATGATTGGCTGAGATGATAACCACGTTGTCGAAAGCGAGCTGAGCGTTTGTGTTGGCATCGAGGTGGGGGTCACCGTCGCTCCAGCGCAGGTAACGGCCGTTGCTATAGAACCAGGTCGCATTGGTGGCCGGATACCACAGCTCAAGTCGGGTAGCCGGTTCACTGGAATTAATTACCTGCTCGTGAAACACAAGTCCACCATCAAAAATAGGGGGTGCATAGCTTTCCCGCTGCTCCATCAAGAATTGGAGATTTTGTGGATTGGTAAACATCGTATCCCACGCTTTCGCGTCGAGGTCTTCAACCCTGAAAAAGCCACCGTGCCCAAAATCAGGTGAAATCACGTCATCAAAAAATAGAGCATTACGAAACATCTCTTTGATGCGTCCCTCTGAGCCTGAGAAGCCAAAGGCGGCGTTGAGCATGTTGGGTATTTCTAAATCGATTAGTCGGGCGCTGCGAACCGGTCCAGCGAGGTCGGGAAGCTGGCTGTAGAATACGGCCGTAAATCGAGTCACCCCTCCCTCCGTTAAATGTTCAAAAATCATGTCGGCCGAACCAATGCCAGCCTGCGGCCGCACCACAGCAGCGTTGGTGATTTTGACCGCTAAGGGGCGGCGGGCCAAGATAGCGGGATTGGCTAACGCTTGTCCCGTTAATGGATTAATG
>JBCCFD010000501.1:0-5574 GCA_039029915.1 Chloroflexota bacterium | reverse complement strand
CAATTTCACGAGCCGCCTCCCACGAAAAAGAAGATTCAAATAGACCCAGTTTTAATGCCGCCTTACGAGCAGCTGGCCTGAGCGTTAGCCAGCTCTGCTCGCAAATGGCGGTCATGCTGCGATGCCGGTCGCTAATGTCCAACGAATCCGAGGCTAAAATTTCTAGCCCACTCTTCAGCTCTGTGAGAATTTGCTGGTGAGTCAGGCTACGTGACCAGCTGGCGGCTAGCTCAATTGCCAGTGGATTGCCACCTACAAGCTGGCAAATTTCTGCAATCTCTGCATTGTTTTCCTGTCGACTATGTTGCTGATGGCTCATGTGAGCGCGGGCCCGAAAAAGGTGTATGGCCTCATTGCCTATTGAACTATCTGCTTCCTGTGATAACCCATTGAGCCAAAAAATCATTTCATCATTAAGGCGTGTTGCTGAGCGGGACGTTAGCAAGATATTTAAGTTTGAATTGTGGGTCAGCAAAGGAATAAGGTCTGGGGCTGTGTCAATGACTGATTCAAAATTGTCAATAATCAAGAGCATTGGCACAGATGGTAAGCCAGCCGCAATTTGATTAATGGGTGAATCATAGCTGTTAAGCGAAATGTGAAAGAGATCGGCTAGGCTAAATATGAACTCGTCTCGCGTATGAAAGGGTTCTGCTGTGAGGAGGTATGTTTTTCTCTCCAGATGAGTTTCTGCCAAACGGCCTATTTCAAGGGCCATTCTGGTTTTGCCAATTCCGCCGGGTCCGACGATGGAGACAAGCCGATTGTTGGAAACGATTTTAAGTAACGCCTCTTTTTCAGCCGCACGGCCAATGAATGTGGTTAATGGCGAAGCCCAACGGCCGTATTTTTCCAGCGTGTTCGCATTCGGTCTCAATCGGGGCAAATTTTCAAGGCGGGGGATGAGTTGGTTTCTGTTTTTAATATTGAGCTTGCTGTAAATTCGTTTGGTATACCATTTGATCGTTTCGTAGGCGAGCGACATTTGCCGGGCAATCTCTTTGTTCGTGAGCCCTGCCCGCATCAGCTCAATGATTTCAAGTTCACGCTCGGTTAAGCTTTCTAAATCAGACGGTGCCTGATCCTTACCAGATTGATCCACGCTCGACCTCCATCAATTTTCCACCCCACAGGGTGGTGATCCCACACCGTAAATTTTATACCATGAAATTGAAAATAAGGAGGTAGAACATGACCGTTAAAGATCGGGGTCAAGTGACCAATAGTGCAGCTGAAATTTATGATGAATTTTATCTTCCCGCATTGTTTAGGCAGTGGACACCGCTTATGATCAATGCGTCCTACATTGGGATGGGTGCTGACGTGCTTGATGTCGCGTGTGGCACAGGCGTACTGGCTCGTGATGTTTACTCGAAGGTTGGCCCAGACGGCACCGTTACGGGTCTTGATATAAATTCTGGCATGCTGGCTGTCGCGCGGATGCGGGAGCCAAATATTAAATGGGTGGAACATGCAGCAGAACGGTTGCCTTTTGAGGCAAACCAGTTTGATGCGGTTGTGTCTCAGTTTGGCATGATGTTTTTTGAAGATCGAGAAACGGCCGTTTCTGAAATGGTGCGTGTGCTAAAGCCAGGCCAGCGTTTAGCGGTGGCCGTATGGGATGCCTTAGACACTTCTCCCGGCTATGCCGCTCTGGTTGATCTGTTGGATCGCCTATTTGGCAGCGAAATTGCTCAAGGATTACGCTCCCCGTTCAACATGGGGGATAGAACCCTGTTTGAGAGCTATTTTAATTTACCCGAGCTTGAAGATGTTTCTATTGAAACGCATCAAGGCTTAGCCCAGTTCGACTCAATCTCTGACTGGGTCTTTACTGATGCGAAAGGGTGGGTCATGTCAGAGGCGTTTGGGGATGGTGAAATGGCGCTTTTGCTTAAAGAGGCAGAATCAGCTCTATCAAGCTTTGCAGATAAGAATGGGCGGGTGCAATTTGACGCTCCAGCGCACATTCTTTCAGCGCAAAAAGTTCGGCTGAACAATAAAAGTCCCGACTAAACTGATGCGCTAAAATTGTGGGTGAACTTAAATGGTGGGTATTGATGAAAAAAAAGGACTCTGTTGTCCACAGAGCCCTTTTTCTGAACACTTAGTTAGGCTGGCATTTCGTACTGATCTTTAAGCGCATGTACCCTTTGCCAAATTTCTTGATAGCGCTCGCTGTTTGGCTCGGGGCGGGCGATCATGGTTAAGCAAAGTTCCATTTGGGCATCGCTGTTGCTTGGTTTGCTGTGTAGCTGCAGGGCGTAGGCTGAGAAATCGCGTACGAAGACATCAAAAATTTGGTCAATCAGCAAATCATCCACTTCAAGAAGTTCAGCATTTTCGAGAATCAACTGGGCGTATACCACCAGCGTAAACAGCTCCCCAACGGCTAACAAATAATCAACATCTTTTTGCTGAGCTTCGGTTGGTGTTGCCTTCATTAAGAACGCTTTAAAAGCATCTATTTGCTGCTTAAACTGCTTGACGTTTGTTAGCGAGCTGTCGGCAAAGACGGGCTCATAATCATGGAAGCGAATCTTGCCCAAACCGCGCGTTGGTGCTTGGTTGAACAGATAATCATCGTGAGCAGGGTCGTTTTGCTGCCCAATTTCGGGATGATCTTGCGGGGCAAAGAAGTAGTTCTGCATAAACTTGACCACGAGGGCGATGTTAACGTGAACGGTGCCTTCCAGCTTTGGCAGGGCGCGGATGTCACGTGTGGCCATCTCGAAGTACATGTCGCTTTCAAACCCTTTCGCGGCGATGACGTTCCACAACGCGTCGATCACTTTCTCCCCCTCGGTCGTGACTTTCATCTTGACGATTGGGTTGTAGAGCAGATAGCGACGGTCCCCGTCAGAGGCGGTGCGCATATAATCAGACGCCCGTAGTGCAAACAGCTTCATGGCCGTTAGTCGGGAGTAGGCGTCAACAAACATTTGCTGTACGTGAGGGAAATCGGTGACGTACATCTTGTAAAGGCGACGATTTCCGGCGTGATTGATCGATTCATACAGGGCGTGGGTGCAAATGCCTACGCTAGCCCAGCCCAGATTATATTTACCAACATTGATGGTATTCAGCGCCAGATTCCACGCATCTTGGCCGCGCGCCAGAATATCTTCTTCGCGCACGGGATACTCTACTAGCTCGAACTGAGCGACATAAGATTGAACGTTGACGACGTTGCGAATGAGCTTGTAATTTTCGTGGTCTGATTTGGCGACGAAAAAGACATATTCGTTCGTATCAGAAAAACGGCCGAATACGCTCACATAGCCAGCTTCATTCGCATTGCCTATGTAATATTTTTCACCACTGGCTAAATAGGTGCCGTCTCCCTGAGGAGTCACAATCATGTCGGTTGAGTAAATATCTGCTCCGTGTTCCCGTTCGGAAAGACCAAACGCAAAAATATCACCTTGGCGCAGCATTTCGGCCGTGTTGCGCTTCACCTCTTCATTCTGCCCCATCCAGATGGGCCCTAGACCTAGAATTGACACCTGACATGCGTACCAGTAGTGCAGGCCGTAGAATCCCAGTATTTCATTAAAATCACAGTTGCGGCGGGTATCCCAGCGAGAATGCTCGCCTCCATAGGCTGGCGGCGTGAGCAGGTCAGCAAACACCTCATTTTCTGCCAAGAAGTCGAGAAAATCCTTGTACCACACGTAGTGGCGATCATCTTCTTTGAGCTTAACCTTTCCTTTTTGCTCAAAGAAGGCGATTGTTTTTTGCATGATTTCGCGTGAGCGTTCATCAAGGTGCTCAGGATGATAAGCAGTTGGATCTAGCAGTAAATTGGTTAGTTTCTCATCGGGTTTTTGCAGTTCTTTCAACATGTTGGCCTTCCTCAGAATGGTCAATGACCGATTGCAGATAGCGCATCACGATGGCAACTTCGTCATCGGTTAGCCCATGGACTGCATCGGCGTTGGTCTGTTCGACAAGTGGGGTTGATTGTGTCACAAGAAGTTCACCAATTGGGGTCAGCTCAACCAGCGAAGCCCGACCATCATGGGGGGAGCGCCGCTTGGTGATGAGCCCTTTCTTTTCAATTCGGCTTATAAGACCCGTGATGGCTGGTCCATTTAATGAGAGGCCATCGCTAAGCTTGCTGAGCAAGCAGTTGGGATGTTCAGAAATGTAAAGCAGGGCTGCTAGTTGAATAGATGTTACGCCAAGCTCGGCAAGAAACAGCGCGTCGAGCTGTTTGCGCGCTAAATGCTGTGCGCGATTGAGTAGGCGATACAGTTCTTGACCAGTTTTCCAGCGGTGATTTGTCATAGTGTCACAATTTACTTCGTATGCGTACTATATTACTTCACATGCGAACTAATTGCAACCATTTCCTCTAAAATAGGGTACGATGAAAAGTTGGGTTGCAAAGCTCTCAATTAAAAGTCTTGTACATGTTCCGCATCATTGAATAGAATAACAGTGGCCCCATGATCCAATCCATTCCACCTTCTTACCTATCTGACTAAATAAATCGACTTTTGCCATTTCCTAAATCTTCAACTTTGAACTAGTGATCATCTTCTAATCCAAGCATGACTTTATCATTTCAGCCAAAGTATTTCCCTCGTTCCTTTCACTAACCTGTCAAGACAGATAACGGCCGTTTGTTCATTCAAACAAAGCATTTTGGACTAAATTGTTACTATTTTGAGCTAAAATGTTATTGTATTGACCTAAAAAATCCGCTAAATTGTTAGAAAAGGTCACGCATCCAAATTATTATTACTGGATCAGCGGGCTGAATATAAATAAAAATTTCTAGCGGGAGAAAAATAATGAAAGAACAGTTCTCAATTACAATTGATTCATGGGAAGATGGCGCGCCAATCCCAGCCCGATTTGCATTTGGACAACCCGGCAGCGATGGCCCATTTGCCCTAAGCGATAATGTGAGTCCGGCAGTTCGCTGGTCGAATGCGCCTGATGGCACGCGCTCTTTTGCAATCATCTGTCATGATCCTGATGTCCCTTCTTCAGCTGAAAATGTCAATCAAGAAGGCAAAGTTGTTCCGGCTGACCTGGCACGGATAAACTTTTATCATTGGGTGCTGGTAGATATTCCAGCCAGCCTGTCGGGGATTGATGAAGGGGCGGCCTCTAACGGGATTACGCCACGTGGCAAATCAGTGGGTCAAACTGAACAGGGCGTTGCCGGCATGAACGACTATACAGGTTGGTTTGCTGGCGATGCTGATATGGAAGGGGTTTACGGCGGGTATGATGGGCCTTGCCCCCCGTGGAATGACAGCATTATCCATCATTATCATTTCAGTTTGTTTGCCCTAGATGTTGACACTTTGGGTCTTGAGGATGAATTTACGGGTCAGGACGCGCTACAAAAAATGGAGGGGCACGTGTTGGCCAGTGCATCACATATGGGAACATACTCGATGAACCCAGCTGTCACCAGCTAGTCGTAGGATATTTTACAGTGCTGCAAGTCCCGGGTGATATCGCAAAACAGTCTACTAATCAGGCCTTTGAATTCCCAGAGGCCTCTATTATTTCTTATCAATCGAAGCAGAGAATGTTATCTGATTCGGTTTTAGT
>JBCCFD010000500.1:0-5594 GCA_039029915.1 Chloroflexota bacterium | reverse complement strand
TTGAAATCGACGGTCATCTTCCCAAACGCGCTGTTGGATAATGTAGGCGCCATACCCTTCAGCAAGCTGCTCGAGGCTCGTTTTGGCATCCTCAGTATTCATCACCATGAGGATAATGGTGCCGTCTTTGATAATTAAACGGCCGTTTGGGGGTTGAGGCACCTGTTGGGCAACGGCCGTACCCCCCATCCAAATCAAGCCAACCATGGACAATAAGATCATTAGAACAATTAAATAACGTTTTTGTTTCATTTTATTCATCCTCCTCAGAGGCTGGAGCAGCTAATGTTGTGGATTGCAAAGCTGTAGATTCACGCCGAACGGTAAAGCGATAAATTCGCCAGCCAATATAGGCAATCACCCCCCAAAACAATAGCCAAGGCAAGGTAGAAATACCGTGGAAGATAACAAAATCGGCCGTGGTTTGCGCTGTCTCTTGAAGCTGCACCGAGGCAACCTTTGCTGTATCACCGGGACGCCAGCTTTCAGCTGTTGGGATAGGTGTGGCCGTTGGCGTTGGAGAAGGGGTTGGGGTTGGAATCCATGGGTTCAATGTCAAATCGATGGTCGAAAAAGATGAGCGATCCGCTAAAAAGTTGATGCGCCCTTGGATAACTGCAATCTCTTCTTCCACTTTGCGAAGTTCTTCATTAACTCGCAGCGCTTCTTCGACATTGATAGCTTCTTGCAAAAATGAGCGTAAGCGGTCGCGGGTGGAATGAGGTTTTCAAGTCGTGAATTGAGATCAACGAACTCATCGGTTACATCTACACCAGAGGCTGATTCATTGGTCACTGTACCAAGTTCTCGAAGTGCTTTCAGGGCGGTTTCAAAATTATCGACTGGAACGCCTAGGCGCATGGTGGCAAAACGGTAGCCTTGCTCGTTATCAAAGACGTTTTGATTGATGATATAACCGCCCAAAGTCACAACGGTGTCGGTGGCTTGCGTAACGGCCGTTTCTGTGTCGTCCACCGTCACGGTCATTTTGCCATCTTTGATAATCAATCGCTGTTGCGGTTGTGGTGACTCACTTTCAGGCCCAAATTCTCCTGATTCTTCAAATTCTTCATCCATTGCTTCGTCATCAAATGATTCTTCTTCCATCTCCTCATCAAACATGGACTCACCTTCAACCTCTACCACCTCAGTGACAACCCGCACCCCACTAAGTTGATCCACTTCAGCGGCTTCAAATGAAGCTCCTCCACAAGCGGCGAGACCTATCCCCATCAAGATGATGAGGCACAACAAAATATTTAAAAAGCGGCGTTTTTTCTTCATTTAAGCATCTCCTAATGTGTGATGGTTGATTAACGACGAGAGGTGGGGAATAGTTCCATTTAGAGTAGAGAACAGAGAAAAGAGCAGATAGAAAGGGGGGAGCAAGGGATTATTTGAAGAGGGAACATGTTATTTAATAGGTGGATAAACTTACAGGCAGTCTCCAATCCCTATTCTCTAATCCCATTTTCCCTCCGTAGCTCTGGGGATTCATGACAAAAGCAGTCCTTGTTTTTGAAAGAAACTCCCTTTACAATGTGGCACTGTGGATGAACCAAGAGTAGAAATGGCGCTGTTACGTAGGCGTACACCAGCGGCATGGACAGATTTATTGCAAGCACGACCGGAACTTGAAGACGTGGCCGTCACGGCCGTTTCGGCGATGCCTTTGAATCGAGACAGCCAGTTACGATACGGCCGTCACGTGATGCGATATATCCTGTCTTTAGATGGTCACACCGACCCCATCAGCCTGATCGCCAAGTACACTAGCCGAAACGAAGCTCGCTTTTACGACTCAATTGCCAAACAGCTCCCCACAATCACACCAAACACCTATTTTGTTCATCAATTCAATCAGGAAGGCTGGGTTATTCTTGAAGATATTCCTAACCACCGGCCACCGGAAAAATGGACAGAGGATGAGGTTCAAAATGCTGTTTCGGATCTGGCTCAAATTCACAGTCAATTTTGGCAGCAGGAAAATAGCCTCGCCTCGTTTGGCCTAGACCATTTTATTGAGGGTAAGAAATATACTTGGCAAGAGCTGCGTCGCGAATTTGCTATCTATTTTGATGATGGCCCAGGCTCTATCGTTTCAGAACACGCCATCAACAGCTCAGGACGCTTGGCGCCGCAGCTGTTACAGGCGGCCAATGGGTTATCAGTTCTGCAAAGTCTAGGAGGATGGCCAGGCATATTGGGCGAGTCCCATTTAACGGCCGTTTCTGACCTTCTTGATGATCCGCTCCCCATGATAAAACCGCTTCTCAATTTACCCATGACGCTGCTTCATGGCGATCCGCACCCTTATCATTGGCGCAACACTTTATTTGATGATGGACGCTTAATTGACTGGCGGGGCACAAGAATTGGACCGGGCATCTTTGACCTTGTTAGCTTCCTCGAGCAGTTTGACCTGCTATATTTAGACCCTGAGCGCACCAAGATGACCGTGCGCGGCGAATGGCCCGTTAGTGAAGAAACCATCATCGATTCATATTTGCTTGAGATGTCGGCTATTGTGCCAAACTTTGATGCGCGGGCAGCTCGTTTAGCCATTCCTGCCGCCCGCTGTTTATACGTCATTACCAACTGGTTTCCCTACTTCGCCACTTGGTTTTCCGAAATGCCAAACAAATACACTTGGCAGAAGGTGAACCGCCTCAAAGATGACCAGCTTGAAGATTCGATGTTCCAACCAATGGTTCGATTCCGTCCTTACCTCTCCGGTGTGTTTGAACGTTTCATGTTTGCGTATCGCTCACTATAATTAGGGAAAATTTACTCGAATAAGTGAAACGAAGTGCCTGACTTGGATCATACCAAGGCACTAAACTTCGTTTCCTCAGGGTTCCAAAGCGTTTAACCAATCATGAACTATCAAAATGCGTTCCAAGACATAGTCCCCCTTTTGGAAAATGCTCCAAATCACAACTTTAGATTTTTCGTTGAAAATGGCGAGATTGTTTCTGTCTCCCTACAAGGATTAGAATTAACGGCCGTTCCTTCGTCAGTTCTCGAGCTTGACACCCTTAAAAGCCTTGACCTATCAAGAAATCAGTTTAAAGAGCTTCCTGACGCCCTCAATTCACTCCCTCAGCTTGAACAAATTCGATTAGATCAAAATGCTTTAACGGCCGTTAATCTCACATCGCTGAATCTACCAAACCTCACTGCTTTGCATTTAGATCAAAATCAGATCGCTGCCGTCAATGGCAATCTCACAAAATTTGAAAAGCTACACGCGCTCTCATTACGCGATAACCAATTAAAGCAGCTACCTGATTCACTTTGGGAGGCGACTCACCTAAAAACGCTTTTTATTGGACAAAACCCTTTGCCAAACCTGCCCGAGGAGATTGGAAATCTCTCTCGGCTTGAAGAGCTGTATTTGCATGATACGCCAATCGAACAGCTTCCAGATACTATTGGGAATCTCACTCGAATGCATACACTTGATCTAGGACATAATGAATTAACGGCCGTTCCTGAGACCATCGGAAATCTAACAAACCTCACCCATTTTCTGTACCTTAGTGATAATCAGCTCAGCACACTGCCAGACTCATTTAAGAGTCTCAAAAAATTGCGCTATTTGAACTTAACCGACAATCAGTTTAGTGAGTTACCTGCTGTTCTTGGAGAATTAGAAAATCTGAGAGAGTTTCGCTTGTATAACAATCAACTTACGGGTTTACCCGAAACCTTTGGGAAATTGACGCATCTACGTGAACTGTATCTAAATAACAATCAGCTTCGCACATTACCTGAAAGCATCAGTCAGCTTTCAAATTTACAGCATCTAGACTTACGAAATAATCAATTGATTCAACTACCCGATCAATTCGAACAGTTAGCCAATCTGAGCTTCCTAGATTTAAGAGCAAATCGATTTTTTAGATTGCCATACTCATTAGCACTGCTCCCCAAACTTGAAAAACTTGATTTGCGCTGGGTCAAACCGATGATTGAGCCAGATTGGCTTGGGAAGTTTGAAGAGAACGGCTGTATTGTCTATCGTTAGAATCAATAAAATGGGTATTTTCGCAACGCAGGACCTTTACCCATCCGCTACTCCGAGCCCTGCTCGCGCCGCCTGCGAGCCACGATTTCCCGTTCTTTTTCCTTAACCTGCAATTCAAGCAGGCGCAGCTCGGCTTCTAGCTTTTTACGCTCAATAATAGCGTTAGCTGAATCTTCTTCCCGCTGGTCGTCTCGCCATTCAAACCATGTTGAGGTAAGAAAACCACCAAATGCCAAAATTGAGGTTAAGATTGGACCAGTTAAGATCGAAACCCAAGGCACCCCTTCGCTTGACTGCGTTTCTTCTACGTCGGCTAGGACCTCAATTTTGACCCGATTGGCTTCGACTGTGGCCGCCACGGCGCTCGATTGTGTCGCCACGGCGCTGATATTGGCGTCATTGGCTTGAGCAGTAGCAGATACGGCCGTTGCTTGCCCCATAACAGCCACCTGCGTTGCCGAAATAGCCTCCACGGTAGCCGCTACGCCCACTAAAGAAAATGCGCCATCTGCCGGTATTGCCAGGACGTCATTGGCGTCAATTGAATCATCACTTTCTAGCCCGTTTGCCTGCTGAATTGTACCGATAGTAACCCCAAACTCCTGGGCAATATCCGTGAGCGTATCCCCAGGCTGCACTTCATAATAGGTGAAGTTTTGCGGCTCCGCAGTTTCAGCCATCTCCGGCATAATCACCACTGTCGCCGTGGGGTTAACAACGGCGGTTGGAATCGCCCCCACTTCTAAATCAAAAAGATCTTGTATCGAAGGGACAATAGACGTACGTGTGCGCACAATGTTCCAAATGACGAGCACTGAAATGATAAAAACAACAACAAACAGGATTTGTAATATGCGATAGCGGCTAATTCTCTCCATAATTTTTCCTTCGGCGAATGGTAAGGCGCTTCCTTCTGAGACTAATGATAATGGGTTGCCGTTCTCTCAAAAAGCGGTGGCTTTAGGCTTGCTTTCTCTGTCTGGAGATTCCTTCCATTTACATAACTTAAAAATATTATGTCTATTTATTTAATTTTGGCAAGAGTTCCTATTTTTTGCTTGTTCTTTTTGCTAGATCAGCTTAAAGTTCTTTACCTATGACTCAAACATCAGCATTAGCAGAGCAGTTATGGCAAGCAGTTATTGCCAAAGCGCATGAAGGGGGGCTTGACCCTGAAAAATTTAACGAAAATCATCGTCAGATCATTAGCTTAATTGCTGAATTTTTGAATTCAATTCCATCATCAAAAGGCAAAAAGGGGCGCTATTCTTTTTTAGGTCGTCTGTTTGGGCGGCAAGGCAATCAGGAGAAAGCAGGTGCCGAAACGGCCGTTCAGCCGGTTCCACCCATTATCATCAGCGGAATTCCTGGAACAGGTAAAACCACGTTTCTTTACCTCGTTGATGCCGTCTTACGCACCCAACATCAACTACCCGATAATATCCAAACGGTCATGACAAAACGGGATGGCACTACTTATTCGCTTCAGAAACGCCAGATCGAAGGCTTCATCATCAGAATTGCTCAGTGTCAAAAATCCAATTCCCAGACTTTTTTGTTTGAG
>JBCCFD010000499.1:0-5600 GCA_039029915.1 Chloroflexota bacterium | reverse complement strand
TTAGATAACATTAGCCTTTTTGACCGGAGCGCTATCTTGCCAGCAGATGGTCATATTGATCAATCTGATGGCACCGCTTGGATGGGATTTTATAGCTTGGGTATGATGCGCATTGCGCTTGAGCTAGCCAAGGAGAATCCCGTATATCAAGATTTGGCCACGAAATTCTTTGAACATTTCATTTCGATAGCCGTAGCGATTTCAGGCTATCATCATGAAGGCAGTGGCCTCTGGGACTCGGTTGACGGCTTTTTCTATGATGTGCTTCACTTTCATAACGGGAATGAACAGCCTCTTAAAGTACGTTCACTGGTTGGCTTGATGCCGCTAATTGCGGTTGAAATATTAGATGAAGAGGTTTTGGGTGGGATGGATGTATTTAAACGCCGCATGGGCTGGTTTATCAAAAATCGGCCCCATTTAACGGAAAACATGGCCTCAATCGATTTGCCGGGGCAAAAGAAACGTCATCTTTTTTCAATTGTGACCAAAGAACGATTAGCCAGTATTTGCAGATATATGCTGGATGAAACGGAGTTCTTATCGCCACACGGCATTCGCTCGCTTTCCAAAATTCATGAAACACCGTATACGCTAAGTTTGGGGAATGCTCACTTTTCTATAGGGTATGAACCAGCTGAATCACAAAGCGGTCTGTTTGGGGGCAATTCAAACTGGCGCGGGCCAATTTGGTTTCCTATAAACTTTCTATTGATTGAATCACTGCAGCGGTTTCATCATTTTTATGGGGATGAGTTTCAGGTTGAACTGCCAACTGGGTCAGGAAATTGGGTGACGCTGGATGTGGTGGCCGATGAGCTTAGCCGACGGTTGATTCGGCTCTTTAAGCGAAGTGAAGGGGGCAAACGGCCGTTATATGGTGGCCTATCTAAATTCCAAGACGATCCTAACTGGCGAGACTATATTCTGTTTTACGAATACTTCCACGGCGATAATGGAGCCGGTCTGGGTGCCAGCCATCAAACTGGCTGGACAGGGCTGGTCGCCAAGCTGCTGCAGGATTTAAAATAAATGGTTATTTCCAAGCAAACACCGGTTGCTCGTAGTGGGCGACTCGGGTTTGCTTGCCCAAGATACACACCTCACGGAATTGATACAAAACGGCGGCGGTTGGGGCAGCAATCCAGCTGTTGCCTACGGGCATTAACAGGACGGGATGATTGCTTTCAGGAATGGTTTCCAGCATCGGTGAATCGGGCCGTAAGAATTCAGCAACGGGGATTCGATAAATGGCTCTCACTTCTTCTGGGTTAGGTTGAAAGGTAACATCATGACCGGCCCAAACGATGATTGGCGTCATGATATAGCCTGAGCGGGTGGTAAAGTCGTCGAGGCGACCAAGTACGGCCGTTTCATCTAATTTGACCCCAACTTCTTCTTCTAATTCTCGCAATGCGGCCTGAACGGCCGTTTCTCCCGCTTCTAATCGTCCGCCGGGGAGTGCCCATTGACCGGCGTGTTTCCGCATTTTGCTCGCTCTTCTTGTCAATACTAATGCCGCATCCATATGCCAGTCTGGCTGAAAGCGAATATTGTAAACGTTCGGGTCTTGGTGACAATTAACAATCGTAACGGCAACTGCAGCCCGTTTGAGCCCTTCTCCCGAATGGGGAATTGATTTAAAGTCGGACAGGTGAGCTGAAATTAACGATTTGAGTTGAGGCGATAAACGCAAGCTAGTCATGTTGTTTGTTCTTCTGTTTCAAATTCTAAATTGTAGAGTGACACCATTCGCTCAGCCCATTGCCGCGCAGGAAACTGTGGATTTTCGCTCAGATCAAAGCGGGCGATCCAATCCTCAATATCCCCGTTGTAGGTGACAAACAGGGCTTCTGCTTGCTCGATAATGATGAGTTTGTCCGTCAACGTTTACTCCTTGCATGAAACTACCTAATTGATCTAGGAATGATTATACTTGGGCCAGACAATAATGACTTGTCATTAGTTACAGCCAAATGTTAATTTGAAATGTGGGGCATGATATGGAAACGAAGTATGCACAAAATGGATCAACAAAAATTGCTTATCAAACTTTGGGTGATCCAAAGAATGAAACCATAATTTTAATTTCAGGGTTAGGCAGTCAGCTTGTTTATTGGACCGATGAACTTTGTCAAAAGTTTATTGATCGGGGATTTCATATCATACGGTTTGATAATCGAGATGTGGGAATGACTTCAAAAACATCCGGTGAACCGCCAACTGTTGAAACCGTTCTGTCTGATCCTAATTTTAAAGCACCATACACCGCCTTGGACATGGCGGCTGACACGGTGGCGGTTTTGGATGCAGTTGGCGTTGAGCAGGCTCATATAGTGGGTACTTCAATGGGCGGCATGATTGCCCAGACGGTGGCGATCGAGCATCCACAGCGGGTCAAGACCCTCACCTCTATCATGTCAGCTTCTAGCCGAGCAGATTCGCTATCAAACGATGATGATGCAGTGTCTGCATCCATTAGTGTCGATGTCAGCAATCCGGATACGTATGTTGACTTGCAGGTTGAAGGATATCGTGTCACCAGCGGCCCTCATTTTGATCCCGTTTATCAACGCCAGATTATTCAGGAATCATTTGACCGTTGTTATCATCCGCAGGGGTGGGCTTTCCAAATGATGGCTGTTTTGGCAAGTGGGGATCGGGTTGAGAAACTTAAGCAGGTTGATATTCCGACATTGGTCATTCATGGCGCTTTGGATCCGCTGATTACGCCTGATCGGGGCAAAGAAACGGCCGATTCTATCCCCGGGGCTAGGTGGCTGCTCATAGAAGATATGGGCCACAATCTGCCGCGTCCGCGCTGGGATGAGATTGCTGATGCAATTACCGAGCTTGCGAATAAGCATTAAAGAGTCACTGAAAAATGAATCAAATTCGAGCAACACATTTTTCAAAAGCCCTTAGGTCACGCAACTGAAACGAATTCTTTTTGCAGTTTGCTCTCAATATTAAGCTGTCCATTATGAATGCATTGATTCATCATTTACGCCCTGCTGCAAAGATTATTGAAACACGGCCGTTAACGGGCGGCATTTCTGCTCAAACGACGCTGATTTTGTTTGAAGAAGATTGTGGCGAGCAAACAAATTGGGTTGTCCGTACGCCTGCAACCCAAGCGATGTTCGATCTGTTAAAGTTTTTGGAAAATACGGCCGTTTCTGCTCCGGCCCCTCGCTATTTTGACGATTCAGGTCAGTTTGCAGATGATGGCTTGCTCGTCATGAGCTTTATCGATGGGGAGATGCACTTTACTCCAGCGAACCCGCTTGAGTACGCTAATCAACTGGCTGAGCAACTGGCTGCGATTCACGCGATCGCTTTACAGACAGATGCTTTCCCATTTTTGGAGCAAAACAGCAGTCTAAATCAGGAGCGAAAAAATAGGCCGACCGCCCTCGACAGTGTCTTTAAAGTGGACCAAATCAAAGCGAAGCTCGAAGGATGGCAGCCAAGGTTGCGCAATAAGCCTGTCCTGCTACACGGTGATTTTTGGCCGGGAAATGCCCTGTGGCACTCTGATAAACTGGTGGCAGTCATCGACTGGGAAGATGCGCATTTGGGGGATCCCCTGATGGATTTAGCCAAAAGCCGAGCCGAACTGGCCTGGATTTTTGGTCAGGACGTTTTGCATCAATTTACCCAGCGATACAAAGCGCTTATGCCGCTTGATTATTCGGATTTGCCCTTCTGGGATTCACTGGCTGCGCTCCGCTTTGCCCGTTTGTGCGATGGGGATCTGGATTGGTTTGAGGCATTTTTTACTGAATACGGCCGTTATGATTTAACTTCTACCGTTGTGACTCAGCGCATTCTCTGGTTTATCAATCAAATTCTTAATGAATAAGATTAGAATTTGTGATTTAACTGAATGGTCTGAGAAAATACCTATAAATGTTGCTCATTTACTGACTATCCAAGACAATAAACCCATGTTTTCATCATTTCAACCTACAAAATACGATCTTAAGTTTAATATTTTTGGTTTTTCAGTCAGCGTCCATCCCGCATTTTGGATCATTATGGCAATTTTTGGGTATTCGGGGCGTGGTCTAAATTTAACGTACATGTTCACTTTTATTTTCGTGGCATTTATTTCCATCTTGATTCATGAGTTGGGTCACGGTTTTGCTTTTCGACATTATGGCATTCATTCTCGCATCGTTTTACATGGGTTTGGCGGGGCTGCTATTCCCGAATCTTTCGGTTGGAGAGGGGGGCGGTTAAGCTCATGGCAACAAATTGTTATCTCATTGGCGGGGCCATTTTCTCAATTGCTGTTGGTGGCCGTTGTCTTGGGTCTTGTTCAAGTAACAGGTGGAGTGGTTCGGTTTAATGGTATTTTTCCTCAGGCAGCAGTTCCGTTTGGGGGCACCTTATTAAATACCTTTATCATCATCTTCATTCTCATTAATATTTTTTGGGCGTTGTTTAATCTGTTGCCAATTTACCCGATGGATGGGGGGCAAGCGATTCGAGAAGTGTTTGTGACTGTTGATCCCGTTCGCGGCTATGTTAACTCTCTTCGGCTGTCCATCGCAACGGCCGTATTAGGCATTATTGTTGCGCTTACTTTATTAGGCAGCACTTATATGGCCATCTTATTTGGACTTTTTGCTTATCAAAATTACCAAATGATGGGCCGCTAAATTTTTGCCATTCTATAATCCTACAGTTCCCCTGCGACGGCTGGCGTAAAAAGCTTCCCTAGCCTAAAATTCCCCGATTTTTATGAAGAAGTTTATTTCCAGATTTCCCCAGCTGGGGAAATTCGACATTGGTTACTTAATCGTCTTAGGGATTGCCTTAATTGCCATTTGGCCGTTTATTAGTCGGGCCAGCCTGCCTGCTGAAACAGATGCTGAACTGCACATTTTTCGGCTACATGAATTGACTTTGTTAATTCAAGGTGGTGAAATTTACCCGCGCTGGGCGCCTAACTTTTATCATGGCTACGGCTATCCCATATTCAACTACTACGCGCCGCTTTCTTATTACGTTGGCTTGTTTTCCACAATGTGGGCCCCGTTTGATGCGGTGGACGGAGTCAAGTTTGTCTTTGTGTTGGGGTTGCTATTGGCGGGGATAGCCACCTATGGCTTCGTGAGAGACAACTGGGGGCGATCGGCAGGTTTGATAGCCACGGCCGTTTACCTTTATGCCCCCTATATCCAATACGTCGATCCGCACGCCCGGGGGGTGCTGGCTGAATCGTTTAGCTTTGGCATCTTTCCACTCGCGCTTTGGGCCTTAGATCGGTTCCAGCGAACAAAAAGTCGCTGGGCCTTGGTAACGGCCGTTCCGCTGATTTCTGCCACAATCATGACGCACAATTTAATGGGCCTACTTTTCTTTGGCATTCTGGCGAGCTGGGTGGCTTGGGGATTTGTATTTAAATCAGACGGCCAGCGGAATTGGCAACCTTTTATGGTGCTTTTTCTAGGCTTGTGTGGGGCTGCTTTCTTTTGGATTCCCGTTTTTCTAGAGCGAGATGCCGTCAATTTAAATACCTTGCTTGGGGAAGGAGATAATTTTGATTTTCGCACCCATTTCTTGTCAATACGCGATCTGCTGGCCTCCTC
>JBCCFD010000498.1:0-5618 GCA_039029915.1 Chloroflexota bacterium | reverse complement strand
CTCATCATCAAAGCCGCAATCTTCTAGGGATGGGTCACAATCAAAATCTGGCTCGGAAGCGCCCAAATCATCACAATCTGCACTTTCAACATCACAATCAACAAAATCGTCTAGTTGCTCTCCGAGCCATTCATCAATGAACTGTTCGCACGCTTCATCAAACTCATCACAAACAGATTCGCCATCAAGTTCATTAAGGAGTTCTTCAACAAGGTCCATACATTGAGGCTCTAAAGGATCACAAGAGAAATCAGCTTCAAATTCACAGAGCAATTCATCCACTTCACAAACTGTTTCTGGAACCGGTTCTTCGTCACAGCCATTATCAAGCGCATCACAATCAGGCGCTGGTAATTCATCCTCATCTTCAATTATCTCATCTGCCTCTGGCTCACTGCTCTCAGGCGGAACGGCCGTTTCTTCCGGTTCTTCACCGTCTTCCGGTTCTTCAATTGGCTCGTCATCAGTTTCTGGTTCCTCACTTTCAACCGGTTCTGGTGTCTCATCAATCGGTGTAGGCACCTCAGAGTCAGGCTCATCTCCATCTGAACCTGACTCAATGGATTCAATGGGTTCAGGCAGTTCTTCAATGAACAAATCGACTTCATGTTGCCATGTCTCGATAGCCGCTTCAGCTTGTTCGCTTTCTTTCGCAACCGTTAGGTATTCTGATTTGAGCGTGTTGTAATCATTAACGGCCGTTTTAACATCCTCATACCGCATCAAACTCGCCAGTTCATCCATTTCATCAAGGCGTATTTCGATAAACGAGGTTAAGAGCTTTTCATCATTATTAACAGAAAGCGCTAATCTAACTGACTCTGTTTGACGCTTCACGGGGTAAAGTGCGTCACCAGGTAAGCTTTGGCCCGCAGCATACATAACCCCGCTTGTACTTGCGAAGAAAAGCAGGACAAAAACAGCTAGCCCCATTGCTACTCTTCGGGAAACATTTGACTCAACATTAAAAGGCCAGCTTGGTAAACGGAAACGCCACCCCCCAAGCCCTTTCTGCGGTACAGATTGCTGCTGTACAAAAGGCTTAAGCTGGGCGGCTTCTTTCAAAAAGGCAGCTTTGGCATTAACGGCCGTTTTCTCATCCCGTTGCGGAACCTCTTTCAATAAATTTAAGGCATTTTCTAATTCTTTATCCATATCCATTACGCACCCTCACCCGTTTTTACTAAGAGCCTTTGCATCGAGGCCAAAGCTCGATGCTGTAAAGACTTCACCGCCCCCAAAGGTTTTTCCAAAGCTTCAGCCACATCTTTGTTAGACCATCCCTCATAAAACTTCAGAATCAACACCTGTCTTTGATCAGGCGTTAATTTTGAAATGGCCCAGCGCACTTGTGCTTCTTCTCGTTCATCATCAACCTTTTCAGAAAGTCCCAAATCTTTCACAACCCAAGACTCTTCAAAAAGCTCGCTCTCATCAAAGCGCTTGCTTCGAAACTGATCCGTCATCCAATTGTGTGCCACCCGATAAAGGTAAGCCCGCAGGTTAGAATTTGGCCCCTTGCCTCTTTGCAAAGCGTGTAAAAACTTGCTAAACGTTTCGCCTACGCATTCTTCAGCCAGCTGTCGATGCCCTAACGTTCGCATGGCGTACCGAAAAAGATCATGACTATATAAATCATAGATTTGGCTCAACGCGCTTTCATCAAACTGTTTTGCGGCTATCAATAATTGAGCAGGTTCACTCATAAAAATTTAGTCTCATCCATCATATCAATCATTATTCTATAGCTGTTCCGCTGTCGCTTGCTTTGCGGCAATTTTTGCTCAACGGAACACTAGTATGACGGGCAACGAATGAAATAGATACGGGCAATTTTAAAAAGAGCTGAAATTTGTGTCTGACATCTTAATACCATTCGTAACTCTATTTCATAACATGGATGATTGTAGGGAGTTTTAATAACTTTTGGGATGGACGGCAAAATCATTTTGGCAAAGCTATCATCGCCACACATGATGGGTAAATTTCATTTAATATCCAATTTACCCAGATCAACATAACCTTCCAAACATAGCTTCACTCATAAAAATGTTTTGCACCCAAGCAAAACTCTCCTCTTAAAAAATCAACCTGTTACAAATTTTGTAATAAAACTGTGATTGTATTGGTACTAAGGTAGGAGCCAAGGTTGGTTTGCTCGCTTGAACGAAAAGTAAATCTAGATGGTTTAACAGACTATCGCCTGATTTATACATACGAAAAAAATAACATATCGAAACCTCATGTTCGATATCATTTTTTTCCTATAGCTCAAGTCAGAGTAAAGAAGGTATTGGTTATGAAACGTATAGGAATCACTGTAGCAAAAAGATTGTGGATACTCACAATTCTTGTATTGGTAAGCAACATCACAACAGTAAGTGCCTTTTTCTCAGCAGATGGCCCAACAATTGATGTTTGGTATGAAAACGATTATGACTTCGGTGCTGTAGGCACGCCTCAAACTTGGATCAACATTTTGGGTAACATCTCCGATCCGGATGGTATTGACGCCAACTCTCTTGAATTTGATTTAAACAACGGTGCTTATGTCGCTCGATTCAAGATTGGACCAGATGACCGTCGCTTAGCCAATGCTGGCGATTTTAATATCGATATTGAAACTTCAAACCCTAACTTAATCGTTGGCACAAATTCCCTCTCTATTTCAGCCGAAGACAACCTAGGAAATCTAACCACTAAATCTATTACTTTTGAATACACGGATGTTAACAGTTGGCCACTTCCCTATATTATTGATTGGGATACGGTCACTAACATTCAAGCCGTCTCACAGGTCGTCGATGGGTTATGGGCAATTGAAAACGGTGGTGTTCGACCAACCTATCTTGATTATGATCGCGTTATTGCAGTTGGGGATTTAGATTGGACAGATTACACGATTACGGTACCTATCACAATCCATGAATTAGATGACAGCCCAGATGCCGTCGTCTTGCCAAGTTTACAGCCCAGCGTTGGATTCATTACTCACTGGTTAGGACATGATGGTGTATTCGGTCAACCCAAATGGGGATTCTCCCAACTCGGTATGGTCGGTTGGGTTACTTGGCATCACAATGATTTAACCAACGATTATCTTCAATTTTATGACCCCAATCAAGGTGGACAGGTTGGCATAAATGCACCATTTGATATCACCTTTGGCGAGACATACATTTTCAAAATGCAGATGGACTCTCAATCAGGCCCACCAGTTACGTATCGGTTGAAGGTTTGGCACGAAGATGATCCTGAACCTTCAACATGGGCAAAAGAAGAAGAAGGGTACGAATTTGCGCCTGGAAATGGTTCTCTATTGCTAACCGCTCATCATGTTGATGCCACCTTTGGTCGCGTCATTGTGCAAACCAACGCCAATTCTGCCAACCCAACCTTAACCGTCAGCGAATCGGGCAATGGCTCAACCACATTAAGCCAAGCGGGGCCTTATGCCTCGGATGAGGTGGTCGACGTGACGGCAACCCCTGATGTTGGTTGGGTCTTCTCTCACTGGACAGGAGATGCTTCTGGCTCTGACAACCCACTTTCAGTCACTTTAGACGCTAATAAATCAATCACGGCCGTTTTTACCGAAATCATCCCTGAAGTGACCACCACAACCACTGGCAGCGGCGCAATCAATCGGTCAGCCGATGCCCCTTATAGCTACAATCAAAATCTGACCTTAACGGCCGTTCCTGACGCCGGTTGGGAATTTATTGAATGGACAGAAGACGCGTCTGGGCCCACAAATCCAATTTCATTAACCTTAACCAGTAATATCACAGTCACGGCCGTATTTACAGAAATCGTGCCTGTTTTAACCACCAACATCACGGGCAATGGCGCCATCAATCGCTCGGCTGATGCGCCTTACAGCTACAATCAAGCCGTCAATTTAACGGCCGTTCCCGACGCAGGCTGGGAGTTTGTTGAATGGTCTGGTGATGCGTCTGGCTCAACCAATCCACTCTCCCTGACATTGACCGATGATGTATCAGTCACTGCTATTTTCCAGGCCATTGTTCCTGAACTAACTACCAATGTCACAGGCAATGGGTCAGTCAATCGCTCAGCCGATGCCCCTTACAGCTACAATCAGGTTTTAGATTTAACGGCCGTTCCCAACGCAGGCTGGGAGTTTGTTGAATGGTCTGGTGATGCCTCTGGCTCAACCAATCCCCTGTCACTCACTCTAACAACCGACACCTCAGTAACGGCTGTGTTTACTGAGATTATTCCAGCCCTAACCACCAGCACAACGGGTAGCGGTGCGATCAATCGCTCTGCTGATGCGCCTTACAGCTACAATCAGTCGGTGAACTTAACGGCCGTTCCTGACACTGGCTGGGAATTTGTTGAATGGGCCGCTGATGCCTCTGGCTCAACCAATCCACTTTCACTCACCTTAACGACCGATATTTCTGTGACCGCTGTGTTTACCGAAATTATTCCGGTTCTAACCACAACGACAAGCGGCGACGGCACCGTCAACCGCTCTGCCGATGCGCCCTACAGCTATAATCAGTCGGTAGACTTAACGGCCGTTCCTGATGCCGGCTGGGAATTTGTTGAATGGACAGGAGATGTTTCCGGCTCAACCAATCCAATTTCAGTCAATCTCACCGATGATATGACGGTCACGGCCGTTTTCAGCGCCATTGTTCCAGAACTCACAACGAGCACAAGCGGCAATGGCAGCATCAATCCATCAGCCAATGCCCCCTACAGCTACAATCAGTCGGTCAATTTAACGGCCGTTCCTGATGCGGGCTGGGAGTTTGTTGAATGGACAGGTGATGCCTCTAGCTCTGACAACCCGCTCTCATTGACACTCACTGAAAATGTCTCTGTAACAGCTATCTTCACGGAAATCATTCCAACCTTGTCAACCGCCACCAGCGGCAATGGGTCAGTCTCGCGCTCAGCCAATGGGCCATACACCTATAATCAGCAAGTTACTGTGACAGCCACACCTGATCCTGATTGGCTATTCTCTCACTGGAGTGGTGATGTGACATCGATGGATAATCCACTGAGTTTGACTTTAAATGGGGATATTTCCGTTACGGCCGTGTTTGTCGAAGAACCACCTCAACCAGTTACCTTAACGACCAATACATCGGGTGATGGCACAGTGACGCGCTCGGTGGATGCACCTTATGTTGAAGGTATGGACGTGACGTTAACGGCCGTTCCTGACACCGGCTGGCAGTTCTCACACTGGAGCGGTGACGTTGATTCAACAGACAATCCCATCACGCTAACGCTGAATGCAGACACTGAAGTAACGGCCGTGTTCTCACCAATTTTAGTTACTGTCACAACCACCATTACGGGTGATGGCAATATTGATGTTTCACAATCGGCTACTTATCAATACGGTCAACAAATCACGATAACAGCCACACCAGATGCAGGCTGGAAGTTCACACGCTGGGGTGGCGATTTAACCACCACACAAAATCCATTAACGATTACGTTGCATTCGGATATGACCATTGAAGCAATTTTTGAAGTCGATCCGTCATCATCTACGGGCGATCCGTTTGTGCTCTTCTTACCTATTGTGACTAAATAATAGCTTATCCATAACCATAAAGATTCCACAGATG
>JBCCFD010000497.1:0-5634 GCA_039029915.1 Chloroflexota bacterium | reverse complement strand
GCCGGGCAGCCATCACGACAGCGGCAGCTATTCACGAGTTCCAACGCTGCATTGAGTAGCTCCTGATGAATATCAAACAGCTTTTCGCTAAATCCAACACCGGCTGAAATCCGTTCATACACCACAATGGTGGGCGCCTTGGTGATGGGGTTTCGCGATTCGCCAAGCACTTCAATATCGCTGGGGTCACACATGAGGAAGAGAGGTGCCAAATTGCGAATGACGTATGAAAAACCGCCCAAAGCGGACCGAGCCTGCTGCCCCGCTTCAGCCCGACGATGGCAAGAGGGGCAAAGCGTAATGAGGTTTTGGGTTTTGTTCGCCTCTAGGTAATTTTCGTTGACGCCGGGGATGTAGTCGAATTCCCGAAACGGCCGTATATGATGCACATGCAAAGGCGCGCCTTCTCTCGATTCGGCCCCACACGTTTGGCACTGGTACTCATCTCGTTCAAGCACCTTTTGTCGCTGCAGCTGCCAGTTAGGCCCATAATCAATCGGTCGAAGCAAAATGCCCGCATCGTAAAGTTCTTCCGTGAGGGCCTCACTAAACACCAGCCAATAGCCATCCGTTTCCAAACTCATTTCTGGCAGGTCAATGTTGCCATACCCGAGGGTCTCATGCGTATACCGCTTAATTTTGCGGAAGTTGGTGGCTTGCGACACAACCGTCACTTCCCCATGATGGTGCATCACCCCATTGGCGGCTTGCTCCGCATACGGCCGCAGCTCTCGAATCGTGCTGCTCATGTTGGCACGCGTGTAATAATCAACGTCGGTTGGGGTAACGTACGCAATACGGCCGTTCCAATCTAGCATCTCAACCAAATACGTCATTGCCTGATGCATGTAGATGGCTCCTTCATAAAGCATCACTGGAACGCTGGCTAAGTCTGCCTCCCCAATCACGACCTGCCGCTCCCCTTCGCGAGATTGAATCACGACCGTATCATCTCCACTTGTGCGTAGCGAAAACTGGGCCGTAGGAGAACCGTCACCAATATAATGGTATTGCTGGCCGCTTTGATGCAGTTGTCCTTCTTCCGCCAGCACATTGAGCACCTCGTCAACCGCATCAAACGAGCCAAAAGATTCCTGAGGCTGGAACGGCAGTTCAAACGCCGCGCAAAGCAGATGTTTCACTAAAATTTGTAGATTATCAGGGTTGGTTAGCGCACTTTCTGGGGCTTGACCAAAGAGATAGCGGGGATGATTGCAGATATATTGGTCAAGCGGGTTGTTGCTAGCCACCATGATAGCAATCGACTGGCCCTTATTTCGCCCCGCTCGACCTGACTGCTGCCAAACGGAGGCTATGGAGCCTGGATACCCAGTAATAACGGCCGCATCAAGCTGCCCAATGTCGATTCCAAGCTCTAGTGCATTAGTCGCAACCACGCCTCGAATCTCACCGTTGCGCAGCCCTTGCTCAATGTTGCGCCGTTCCAACGGTAAATAACCTCCCCGATAGCCAGCAACGGCCGTTTCCGCATAGCCCGCATACGCCAAATCATCCTGCAAATAGTTAAGAAGCAGTTCCACCGTTTGTCGAGCACGGGCAAAGACAACCGTTTGAATATCTTCTGCTAAAAATGTAATGGCTGCATCCCGAGCGGCCAACACCGAACTGCCGCGCAAGCCCAACTGTTCATCAATGATAGGTGGATTGTAAAGAATGAACTGCTTCTCACCGCGCGGTGCTCCGTTTTGAGATTCATCGATGAGGGTAAACGGCCGTTCTAGCAGGCGCTCTGCATGTTCCTTCGGGTTGGCAATCGTGGCGGAACAGCAAATAAACTGGGGTGTACTGCCATAAAATTCACAAATCCGGATCAACCGGCGCAAGACGTTGGCGACATGACTCCCAAACACGCCTCGGTATACATGCACTTCATCTAACACAATAAAACGTAAATTCTGAAAGAAGTCGCGCCATTTGGGATGCGATGGCAAAATGCTAGCATGCAACATATCGGGGTTAGAAATAATAATGCCCGGGGAAGTACGGACTGTCCGCCGCTGACTTTGCGGGGTATCTCCGTCATAGGTGTTTGCATTAATGGGTAATGCTCCACCTGAGATTGTATCTCGGGTTTCAGCCAGTTGGTCTTGGGCTAACGCTTTGGTTGGAAAAAGGTATAGGGCACGTCCTAACGGCCGTTGCCACAAATCGGTCAATACTGGCACCGTGTAGCAAATCGATTTACCCGAAGCGGTGGCTGTTGCAATAATGACGTTTTCATATTGTCGAATAGCATTCAGGGCATCAACTTGGTGAGTGTAGAGTGAATGGATGTTGCGACTGTTAACAGCCGTGATGATGGAGTCCGGCCAATCATCATCAAAAGCCACTTCAGATGCCGCACGGGCAGGTAATCGTTCCCATGCCATCACCTGTGACATAAAATCACGATTTTGACGTAACTTTAAGATCGTTTCATTAAGCATCTAGAAATTATATAGGATTTCTAGGTCAGGCTGAAAATGCATGGTTGAGTGTAGCTTGTTTGTCTGTACTTTATTTATTCACAGTAGTTCTTATATTTTATTAATTTGTAGTAATACGTAGTAGGGCCTGTGTATAAGTGGATTACTTTTTTACAAACCCTGCATATGGTTACTTTTGGTAGCTTCCTCACATATGTATGGGTTTACAACACAAACGGCCGTACCTTAAATTGTGGATTGCTTGGGTAGAACGGCGGAAAACCGAAAAACCAGTAAATATGGACAAAAGGTTTACGAAAGCATATTTGTAGGACTTCAGTACTGCGTACCCATATATGGGGGATCGCTTTCTCCACTTTTTCGAAAATTCTCGAAAGTTTTCCACAATTAACCCTACTTTTCCACAAGAAAGGGGTAGTTATCCACAAAATAAGGAAAATTAAGCCGTAAATCGACGAACAAACGTTCTGGGGGCACCCCATATATGTTTATGAGTACTGCATTGATTTGTGGTAGTTGGCGCAAAAATAGGTCAATAACCCAATAGATATGAGCTATTGAGTACCTAAAAGTAAATGACGTTTTTAAGGTGAGATTTCACATTTCTCTTTGTGATTTACTTATATGCGCATTGCGGTATAATCGTTGCTAGACGCATGGAAAGTGAGTTTGGGAAAATCCGATCTGCTAGGTAGCTTGACATTTTCGAACGATATTGTCTAGAATCTTGCTATCTTGAGCATCAATCAATCCTGATAAGGAAACCTAATAATAGGGAAACTTGGAGGCCAACATGAATGTAATCAAAGTATCTGCGCGATCTCGTACGGCCGCTGTTGCAGGCGCTATTGCTGGCGTTATGCGAGAATTAGGGCGTGCCGAGGTTCAAGCAATCGGAGCGGGGGCCGTTAATCAGGCTATAAAAGCAATCGTCATTGCCAAAGGATATTTAGGCGAAGAGGGTGTTCAAATCGTGTGTGATCCATCGTTTGTTGAAGTAGATATTGATGATCAAGAGCGCACAGCCATCCGCATCGTTGTCGAACCCAAGGCAACGAGCTAATCTAAATTGGCAAGTTTATGTTTGATTAAGACGAGACCCGCCCAAAGCGGGTCTTTTTTCTTTTTAAGTGAAATGAAGTGCCAGCTTTGAATAAAACGATGGCTACTAACTTCGTTTCCTTGAGGTTCTGAAGCGTTTATTTAATTAACCTCGTGTGCAAGTTTCAATTAGCAGGTGTGATGATTGTCGTAAGGCCATAGCATGCTGTGGCTCTCCCCGTGAGGATTACAAGAAAACCTGCACATCAGGTTAATTAGGATTGTAATTTAGAAACTTCGAAACAGTTAATGAGCTTACCTCAACAATTTGAAAACTTTTCGTTGACCAGAGAAAAGAAAATAGCGTTAAATTTATTTCAATATCTAGTATTCCGTTGACAAAACTGTTTTCTGTTTTACTTTTAAATTAAAATTGTAAGGCATAATACCTAAGTAAACGGAATGAAGTCAGTTGGAATAGATTTTGGTAGAAACTTTCCGTTCACATCATTTAGGGGGCCGGAAACAGACTTTCTGTTATCACGGCTCGAACAGTTTGTGTGTGCAGATTTTAAGTTGTATGTGTTTGTAAATGGTAATTTTATTTGCGCTATCGAGGTGAACAAAAACAAATTTTGGACAATAAAGAATTGCCGAAATTCTTTTTCAAAATTAACTCTACCATTTGCGCTTTAGGAGGCTATGTGTATCAGAAACGAATTATAGTATTGGTTGTATTTTTCTTGGGAGTAACAAGTTTCTTATTAATTAATCGTCATTTTTCCTCAACAGAAGTCACTCAAAATGAATCCGGTCAGTCGGATGCAACAATTGCAACAATCCACGAATCAATATTAGCAACTGAATATCAGGTTAATCAGGTAGAAACGGCCGTTTATCAAGCCCCAAATCGGATGAATGGATTTCGATCTAATTTTTCTGACCAAGGGGTTCAACTCGTACCACGTTTAGAAGACAGTGCGAGCTGGTCCCTTGATCTCTCATTAACGCGAGTAGGAGATGAGTTTGGCATGGTAGATGTGTCAGAGGCCAAGATTTCAACAGTTGGCAATCAAATTTCATACGACCGTGATGGGATTGTAGAGTGGTATATCAACAACAATCGCGGCCTAGAGCAAGGCTTTACCCTAAGCGAACACCCAACCGCGCATGCATCCAATATGATCCATTTGGATATGGTGCTTGATGGGTCTCTGACCGGTCAACTGGTCGATGATGGGACGATTGAATTTGTAAATGGCGACGGACAGACGGTCATTACTTATGACCAACTCTTCGCGTTTGATAACAATGCCAAACCGTTAGCTTCAACGATGAGCATTTCTGCATCAGATGATGGTACCCAAACGTTGCGCTTATCAGTCGATACGCAAGGTGCACAGTTCCCTGTCGTAATCGATCCCCTGGCGTCTGCCGCAAACTGGTATGTTGAAACGAATCAAGATGATAATTTAGGGTTTTCCGTGTCATCGGCCGGTGATGTGAACAATGATGGCTACGATGACGTTATCGTTGGCGCAAACTGGTATGACAATGGTGCTGATAATGCTGGGGCGGCTTTTGTTTATCTCGGTGGTTCAGATGGGTTGAGCACCGGTTACGTTTGGGTCGGCATGGGTAACAGTGCCAACGAAGAATTTGGCTATGCAGTTAGTGAAGCCGGTGACATCAACGCCGATGGATTTGACGATATCATTATCGGTACCCTTGGTTCTGATTCAGCCTACATTTATTATGGAACTGACACCGGAATTGACCAATCATCTGAGCAAATTCTGACCGAACAGGCT
This sequence comes from Chloroflexota bacterium, assembly GCA_039029915.1. Classification (GTDB taxonomy): domain Bacteria; phylum Chloroflexota; class Anaerolineae; order Promineifilales; family Promineifilaceae; genus QQUD01. The sequence goes on along the minus strand of JBCCFD010000497.1, from coordinate 335 downwards.
GGTAGCGAATTTGGTAGCGCGGTTAGTTATGCTGGGGACGTCAACGACGATGGATTTTCTGATGTTATTGTAGGTGCCCCAGTTTTTGTAAGTGGCCAAGGGACAATCCGCGGTCGCGCTTTTGTTTATTATGGAAGCGCTTCAGGTGTTTCGTCTTCAGCCGATTGGGCCGCTGAAGGTGGTATTGACGGGTCATTATTTGGTATTTCAGTCAGTAACGCTGGCGACGTCAATGATGACCAGGTTGATGATATCGTGATTGGTGACAGTTTTGGGAATAACAACCTAGAAGAAGTTGGATCGGTCTTCATCTTCCTAGGCGTTAACGGTGAGGG
>JBCCFD010000496.1:0-5650 GCA_039029915.1 Chloroflexota bacterium | reverse complement strand
GCAAGCGTCTTGTTTGGCCTGTGCGTTTTGTTTTTGGTTCTTGCCTTGACGCAGTTTCAGCGGCGAGTTGCAAAATAGACGTCTCATATAGACGTAAAAAGGATTGATTATCATGTTCCAAACAATTATTCATATCGCCGCTAATTACTTAAAAAGAACGTATAGCTCACCAGCTGTCCTTATTTTTCAATTGCTCATGCCCCTCTTGTTTACCTTTTTGATTGGTCAAGCCATCGGTGGTCAAGGCGGAAGTGGTTCGTCAAGCACAACTGTTGAATGGACACTGCCTGTTGTTAATGAAGATGAAGGTGTATTTGGGGATACTTTGGCTGAGATTCTTGACAATGATCCAGCGATTGAGGTTGTCCTGATGGATTTGGATACGGCCGTATCGCTTGTTGAATCGGAAGAGCACCGCGCCGCAGTTCGCATTCCGGCTAATTTTTCATCTGATTTGCTGAGTGAAACTGAGCCCGTGATTGATTTTTATTCAAACCCTGAGGATGCGGCCGTGGTTCAACCTATCGAGCAGGTTGTAATTGGTGGAATGAGCCAACTATATGGGTTTGTAGCGGTTGCCAATGTTTCGATAACTGTGGCTAATGAAACCATTGAAATTCCAAATGAAGCGGAATATTTTGAAACGGCCGTTGGGCTGGCTCAAGAAAAGTGGGAAATACCGCCAACCGCTCTGCAGGTGAATGAAGATGAGATTATTGTAGACAGCAGTATTCCGACGGGAATCAACCAATCGTCACCCGGCATGATGGCCATGTTTGCTACCTTTGGCATGATTGGTGGTGCTGCGGCAATGGTTCAGGAGCGGGAAGAAGGCACTCTGCGTCGTTTAGTTGTAATGCCCATCCGTAAAGGGAGCATCATCCTCGGCTTTATGCTCGGTATTTTGCTCACTGGTCTTGTTCAGATGGCCATTTTGATTATTGCGGGCGACTTATTCTTTGGCGTCGCTTGGGGGAACTCACCTTTCGCTCTGGCTCTTGTGAGTCTGGCATTTGCGCTGGCGATAACGAGCTTAGGCATGTTTATGGCTGCTTTGGTACGTACTGCAGCTCAAATCAATGGCATGAGCACGCTTATAGTCCTGTCGATTGCTGCCTTGGGGGGCGCTTGGTGGCCGCTTGATATTGTGCCAAGCTGGATGCAGGTGGTTGGTCGATTTTCACCCATTTCATGGGCGATGGATGGATTTCACGACGTGATTACGCGTGGCCTGGGCCTAACGGCCGTATTGCCTGAGGTAGGAATGTTGCTGATATTTACGGCCGTGTTCCTTCTCATTGGTATTAGCCGTTTTCAATATGAATAACACAAAATTAGATGTGTTTTTTATAAATATTATGAGGCACTTTTCAAAAATAAAATATAATGACAGGATATGAGTGATGAGTTAACTGACGACGAGAAAAAAAACATTTCCGAAGAGAAAGAAAAAGAGCTCAATGAGCGCATTGAACATCAGTTTAGAATGCGATTTGATTGGGACAATCTTATCGAGGATAAAATTCAAGAAGGCAAAGAAAAAGGGTTCTTCGAGGAACTTAAGGGGAAAGGAAAACCGCTTAACCTTAACAAGAACCCTTTTTCTAAGGATAAAGAGCTTGCTCATGGCCTTCTTAAAGATAACAAGATGACGCCAGCTTGGATTGGCAGTCGGAAAATGATTATTGACAACATTGAAGCATTAAGAAGTCGGATTAAAAAAGCGTGGTCACGCCACGAACGAGAATATCGCATCTTAAAAGATCAAACCCACCGTGACTCATTGATAATTAGCTGGGATGATGCCTGCTTACAATGGGAAAAGACAATATCTGAGCTCAATGAGTTGATCAATGACTACAACTTAAAGCGCCCAATTAACAATTTGGAAATCATAAAATTGGATTTAAATCGCGAATTTAAAAAAATTGGGGCAGTTAGATGGTTGAGAGCTTTAGATTAGCTCTATTTTGAAACGCATTTTTCCTAATGCCAAACTGATGCCATAAAAAAAGGCCAAATCTCCAATTTTCTTCCCAAAATAAAATGCACATATTTGCTCAATATGGGTTATTTTTTATGAGTTTTCCCTATATTTGGGGGTCATGCTTTATTAGCCTGAACATTTAGGTGCTTAAAACCTGTCAAGCTCTGAACCTTAAAAAAAACTTTTTTTTAAGGTTAGCGGGTGCAGAAATCTTTAAAGATTTTAAGGGAAAAAAACGTATTTTTTCATTGCGAATCCCTAATCCTTCTGCTAGAATCTAAATCCCAAGGCCAATTACAAAACATTTTTCTGAACTATCCTTGCAGTCGGGAGTGAGTCGATACGGTAACGTAGAGGGAAAAATGTGGGCAGTTTCAGGCCAGAGAATCGGGTAGAGGGATAACTACGCTTCGTTATTTACGAACAGTCCCATCTGAACTATGAGGAAAATTTAATTTCATAAATGCAAGTTTTTACTTGCTCTTTTGATGCTGCCAATTGGCATCAATAATTTGTATTGGAGCTGTGCCAATGACACCAGAATCAGCTTGGAAAGCGACGCTGGGTGAGCTCGAATTGCAAATGACCAAAGCAACATTTAATACATGGTTGCGCGATGCAACCTTGTTGTCATGTGATGATGATGTTTTTGTTATTGGCGTTCGAAATGATTACGCAAAGGATTGGTTGGAAAATCGTTTGCGAGACACCATTTTACGCACATTATCTGCGATTTCTGGAGAACCCGCAGAGCTGCGTTTTGTGGTTTGGTCTGATGAAATCATTGCTGAACCTGTCATCGTTGAAAAGAGCGGCATATCGAGGAAGAAGGAAAATCAGATTGTTCAAAATGCCCCCTTAAACAAAGGGGCTGCAAACGGGTCAGCCGCTATTAGTGACAAGTTTTCTTTTTCAAACTTTGTGGTTGGGCCAAGTAATCGATTGGCTCATGCAGCTGCACTGTCAGTAGCTGAGAATCCGGGCCGTACCTATAATCCCCTTTTTATTTACGGCGGGGTGGGTTTAGGGAAGACACACTTGCTGAATGCGATAGGCCTAAAATGTAAACAAAACGGATGCACAGTGACGTACATCTCATCAGAAACCTTTACAAATGATTTGATTCAATCAATTCGAACCAAGCAGATGGCTGAGTTCCGTGAACGGTACCGAACACCTGATGTTTTGCTAATTGATGATATTCAATTCATTGCTGGCAAAGAGAGCACGCAAGAAGAGCTTTTCCATACCTTTAATGAACTCCACAGTCAGGGTAAGCAGGTGGTTATTTCCAGTGACCGTCCGCCAAAAGCAATGGTTACGTTGGAAGAGCGGCTGCAGTCCCGTTTTGAATGGGGACTGATGGCTGATATTCAACAGCCAGACGTTGAAATGCGTAAAGCGATTCTTCAATCAAAAGCTGAAGAGAAACATGTATCAGTACCTGATTTTGTGCTTGATAAGATTGCATCGAGCGTTCGTAACAATATTCGGGAATTAGAAGGGGCGTTTAATAAGGTTGCCGCTTATGCTCAGTTGAACGGGGGGCAAGTAAATGAAACGCTCGTCAACATGGCGCTGGGTGATCTACTTCATGAGCGAAGGAAGTTAGATGTGCCTCAAGTTATAATGGCTGTTTGCCGCCATTTTAATATTGGTGAACCTGACATTTCTGGCAGCAGCCGTAAGCGTAAATTTGCCTACCCACGACAAATGGCCATGTATCTTTGCCGCACAGAGACAGATGCATCGCTTCCTGAAATTGGCGAAAAGTTGGGCAATCGAGATCATACAACGATTTTATATGGGTATGAGAAAATATCAGGGATGTTAGATACGGATCCTGAGGTTCGCCGAGATTCTTTGACGATTAAGTCATCACTCTATGAAACGGCCGGTTCCCCAGCATAACTAAAAAAATTCAGATGGTTTTCATCTGGAAAAGAACATTAATGGCAAAAGCCCCCAATTTGGGGGCTTTTGCATTTAGAAGAGAAGAAAGAAGAAGAGAAGAGGAGAAGTAATAAAGGAATTCAATAATGTGTTGCTATTAATATACGTCATACTGCGGTTAAATCTTGTCTATTCCTTTACAGTAAAAATATTCTTTTTCTTACCGTTGATATATCATTTGAGCTACTAAAACTGTATCATCTACACCGCTACTTTTGTGTAAATCCACTAGCGTTTCATTAATCGTTATTTGATGGATAAAACCGAGCAGAAATTTGACGAAACCTCAGGCTCTGCCGTCGCTAACTATCCAGTAATCTTTGTTGGGTAGAATACTAAGCAGATTGGATGATTATCTTTTCATTTGTAATGCGTAAAGACCCAAATAACTCTGAAATGCGGTGATTGGTGATCAGCCCCAAGAACTGATTACCATCTACAACTGGAAGAGCTGAGACCTGCTCGACGTGCATTCTGGCCTGAACATCATCCAAGCGGCTGAGCGGGGAGACCGGTTCAATATTCCGGCTCATCACATCTTTGACCAAAGTCCAAGTGGGTTGCTGAGTGAGCGCCTGAATGAGGTCAGACTCCTTCAAGAATCCCATAAGCTGCCCTGCATAAACAACAGGAAATTCTCGCTGGATGCCCATTGCTTGATAGTTAATTGCTCTCTGAAGATTGTCATACGGTGACAAAACAAGTGGTTGACGAATGTATGCTTGCCCGACGTTGAAATTTTTGACTTTTTCGCGGGCGGATATGATTCGATTCTCTTGTGTGGCGCCAGAGTAGACAAAGAAGGCGATGAACATAAGCGAGATACTGCCATTGATGAAGCCGTAAATGCCTAAACCTAGAGCCAGAGCACGGCCGATTCCTGTAGCGATTTGGGTAGAACGGCCGTAATCAAGCCACATCGCTAGTAGCGAGCGCAAAACACGACCACCATCCATTGGGAAGGCCGGAATCATGTTGAAAATTGCTAATGCAATATTATAAAAGAAAAGGTAGCCCGAAATCGTGGCGATAGAAATAGATATTGGCCCGTTTAAAACGGCGAGGGGATTAAGCGCTGAAAACCCAAGGAGAGGGGAAAAAAGCAACAGAACAATTGCTACGGCCACATTAACAAGCGGCCCAGCAATGGCGATAACAAACTCCTGATAAGGCTTGTCAGGCATTTCTTTGAGTTGGGCCACCCCACCAATAGGTAGAAGCACAATTTTTTCTACGGGTACGCCAAAGTATAAAGCCGCGAAGCTGTGACCGAGTTCATGGAGCGTCACAAGCACAAATAGAAGTGACACAACAATTGTGCCAAACAGTGCCCCGAGCCACCCTCCATTTGCCAAAATGCCAAATTGAAAAGCCGCCCAAATCAGAATTAAAGGAAAAGTGGCGTGCAATCGTATATCTATGCCACGAACCGAAAAGAGTTTAAAAGAACGACCCATTGTTGTTTTGAATCCTTTTATAGATTTTTGTAATTGGTAAATTATCCTGCATATTCCAAAAATCTCTTTACTTGAGAAATTTTTATGGTCTTAATGATAATGATGAAGTTTATAAAAACTGTTAACAAAGGATGAGGAGAAAATGAGACAGGTTGTGGTTTGATTAAAAACAACAAAACAAGGTTTGTGAGGTTGAAAAATAGTAATTAGTACTGATGTAATGTACTTATCACTTGCGATTCCGTATATGATT
>JBCCFD010000495.1:0-5651 GCA_039029915.1 Chloroflexota bacterium | reverse complement strand
TGGTATCCAAGAAGCAACAAATAGTAAGTTAATGTCATGAGTATTTTTTTCTATTGAGATAAACACATCACTATTTAATAATTCTTTGAGAGTATCTGCAGACATATCATTTCTCCAGCTTCTTATGGCATTTCAACATATTCACCATGATCGTAAAATTGAGTTCGATGAGGATCGCCCCTGATCTGGCGAGGTCTTTTGTATTGGATAAGAAGGTGGCTCGGTCACACTAACCAACCACAGCTAAGACCTTGCTATAACTAAGAGACACTGGCCAAAACACATCAAGAAGACCTTCCCAAAGCTGAGGCAAAGCTTCTCCACATGGCTACTTGATAGTCTTTTAACAGCTCGGGAAAGTATTATGCTAAAATTGAAGCTAATTTTTCACCTTCTTCTATAAGTTCCAACCACTCCTCCCCCATTTCACCAGCTCTATATATTTCTATAAGGAAATCTTGGAAATTATAGGAAACCAAGCTCGTATGGTGAGGGTGGCCAAAAAAGTAAAAATTTGCAAAATAACAGTATCCTAATCTTTCTGGAGCTAAATCCATTAAGTAATAATCATCGGTATCGCCCCTTCCAATAAGATACCAGTACCAAGTATATTCATTTTTATGCGGAAACATTCCTGTCACATATCCAAATCCGCTAAAAATTTCCCCTACAGCCCAGCCTGATTCAGATGGTGAAAGAACCGATAGGCACAAATCTTCATCTTTCTCGAATTTATAATCTAATCCACCACATAACTCCCAAAATTTCAAGTAATCTGAAGGAAAAGATATACTTAACTCAGAAAGCCCTTTTGGTATATGAGGAACACCTTTAGGGGCGGAAAATTTCCACTTAATGTTTTTTTTGAATTTTTTTGTTAGATTTTCTAGTTTCATATTTTTACTTTAGTTCTAGCGAGGTCTTCTTTTCGACTGTGGCCGTCGTCTTGCTGGGCCACCTCTTGGCATCCGCTATTCTTTTCAATACCCGCGTACGCTCATTTGCCGCACAATCTACACTTAGAAAGTTACAAAATTCATGCCGACTCACCTTCGACAATTGGTTGCCAGGTTTGGGGGTTGAATCTAATGTGCTTTTATCTACGGTTCTTTTTTGGCTTTTTGCGACTATTTGCAGAAAGGTGACCCTTTTAGATGCTAACCAAAGCCAATGAGGTACAAAGAATGTTTTGGACAAGAAAGTGGCGCAGTCTAAAAGACAGGCCACGTCACAGACCTTTCTACTGCTAGGGCCTCGCCTCAGCTAAGGGTCTGTGATAATAATGCTATCAACGATGCTTCTAACCGAATTTGCGATTTTAGGATCGGCTTCCATCCCACGATAACTGATTCCGATTAGAATTATTTTATTACTAGATTTCATCACTAAAGTTTCTATATAATCAACGCTTAAAAGCGGCACGCCTCCTATTTCAAATTGACCTTCAAAAACACCAGATGTAAAAAGCGTTTCGTATTGATATTCATCAATTATTTCTGGTGCTTGAATCATTGAGTAAGTGAACTGAGAATTTGAAATTTGTGCAAAAGGGTTTTTTTCATTGTAGTAGTCTAGAAGCGTATAATTTTTTGACTGTAGGTCATCTACTTGAATGTATATCCTTGCCTCAACCAAGCGGTCAACTTCATATTCTAAATTAAGAGTATTGTCTTGATTATCATCGCCCAAATGCCAACTATTTGGATATTCGAAGCTTAAACCAAGAGTATTAGAGGAGAAGCTTTGCGTTTGAGGTTTGCAAGCGTATAGAGACATACCAATACTCATAAAAATAATTATTAGCTTGAATTTTCGTATTGCAATCATGATAATTCGGATTTCACCTGCTTGTTTATTTTTGGTATTTCCTTACTTACCAATTTGAGTGGGATAATCATCCCCGCTCAAGATAATGCTAAGAGCGCATATGTACGGAAGTGACGCAGTGAGACACCGGTCAGGGCCAATTTTAGTGATTTACATGTTAGATTACTTTGGTTGTTTATAGGAAGGTTAATACGTTGGCGTAAAGTGTTAGCCGCCAAACAGATCGAGCCATTCTGATATATCGTCATCAGAGAGTGACACATCGTCATGTTTGGCTTTGCTCCAATCTTTTTTGGCAAACGCTTTTTTACGCTGTTGGGCAGTTTGTTTGGCAACCAGTTTTTTCTTTTTGGTGGGTTTGGGGGCTGGTGGACGTTCAGGAACGGGGCCAAAAAGTTCAAGCCATTCGTTCACTTCTTCTTGGGAAACGTGAGGCGTTTTATCCTCAACGGCCGTATCCATAATTCGCTTTTCTATCGCTTGCTGCCCCATTTTCATGACAAAATTTTCAGACTTAAGGAGCGGCATTCGCTTTTGCTTGGCGGCTTCAATAATTTGATTATCACTCGAAACGGCCGTAAATTCCCCCGGATTTTTTGCCTTGAATATGCGAGCAATGAGCAGTGAATCTGCTGTTCGTCCTTCTTGAGCAAAAATAACCCGAACCGACGGGGTCGATAGCTTGACATCCTTACCACCCGGCAAGCCACCGTCAAAAATAACCGTGACTTTTCGCTTCTTGCGCTGAGCCGTCCAGCCACGCAAACGGAACACCAACTGAACTTCATCATCAGGGTCTGCTAACGAAATATCCGGCATTTTGCCTATCAAATTATGTCCGTCGATCAAGTAGTGCATAATGAAGGTATTTTAACTGGATTTGATTGGAATTGTGTTAGTTTATGGTGAGGGTTTGGGGAGGTTATTCGTCATTTATCTTTAGTAATTGGGGGTATTGTGGCAAGATGTTTACGAACGGTTAAACAATCCCATAGCAAATCTTCCTAATGACTCAATTTCTTAATTTCTTAATCTCCAATCCCCTAATCTCCAATCCTCAATCAACCAATCCCCCAATCTCTCATTCAACAACCTCAAGCTTGGCATAACTCGCGGCCAGTCGCTTGATGCCAACACCCGCAAAAGCAACACTGACCTCTTCATCATTCCCCGTTAGACGAGACTCTATCACGGTGCCCTCACCAAACTTGGCGTGGCGAACGCGCTGCCCCGTTTGGTACTGGGCCGTTACAGGACCGCGAGGCGCTTCGGTTTCAGGTTCTTGATGCTTTGGCGTTGGCAACGGCCGTTTAGGCGGTATGATTCCCCCTTTTGTCGTGGGGCGCGTTTCTGAGCGTTTTCTTCGTACGGCATAGCTGGGTTTAGTGCCGCCTGAGCGCCGTTGAATCCGGCTACCTGAGCGATTCGAATTAGAAGAATTACCAGAGTTCCAATTCCAAGTGCTGGCTTTTTTGACTGTCTTCTTACGCCGCTGTTCCGCATTCCCCCCTTCCACGAGTTCGATTGGAATATCGCGTAAGAAGCGGGACGGAATTGAGACCTCTGTTTCGCCAAAAAAGGTGCGTCGGAAGGCGTGCGATAAAAAGATTTTGTCTTTGGCGCGCGTCACACCGACGTAAAAAAGTCGCCGCTCTTCCGCCATCGATTCCATATCATCAAAGGAGCGGCTGTGTGGCAACACGCCATCTTCAAGCCCGGCGAGGAAGACAACCGGAAATTCCAACCCTTTGGCTGCGTGAAGCGTCAAAAGCGTAGCTGCATTAATCGTTTCATCTAAATCATCTGTCTCAGCAACGAGCGATACCTCTTCCAAAAATTCGGTGAGCGTTTTATCTTTGGCTAAAACGGCCACATTGCGCAGTTCCTGCACGTTGTCCCACCGCTCGCGGCCCTCTTCAGTGTCGTCATCGATATAGGCGCGATACCCCGTTTGTTCCAAAATAAGGTCCATAAGCTCGCTAACGCTCACCTGATCCCGCAGTTGAATCCACGCGCTAAGCATCTCCCCAAAATTAGAGAGGGCTTTGAACGCTCTTGCTCGAAACGGATGCTGAATAGCAGGGTCAGTGGCCAAACGAACGGTCGCTTCCGCAGGTTGCATTTGATTAAGCAGGCCCCACTCGCGTAAATCCTGCTGAGATTTATTGCCGATGCCCCGCGTTGGTGTGTTGATGACCCGCGCAAAGCTAATTTGATCCAGCGGATTATGAACCAAGCGCATGTAGGCGATAATATCTTTGACTTCACGTCTTTTATAAAATTGGGTCGCGCCAACAAGCCGGTAAGGTAGACCCATACGCACAAATGCCTCTTCAAGGCTGCGAGATTGGGCATTGGTACGATACATGACGGCACAATCTCCGGGAGAACGGCCGTTAATCATCAACCCCTGAATGGTGCTCACAATCGTCTCAGCCTCGTCTTGCTCGTCGTACGCTTCACGAAGCACAATTTTCTCGCCGCCCTTTCGTTCGGTAAACAGATCTTTGTGCACCCGATTGCTGTTGTGAGAAATGATCGCTTTGGCGGCGTCAAGAATAATTTGGGTAGAGCGATAGTTTTGCTCGAGCAAAATCATGTTTGCAGTGGGATAAGTCTCACGGAATCGGCCAATATTGCGATAATCAGCCCCACGCCATTTATAAATTGACTGGTCAGAATCCCCCACAGCCAAGATGTTATTGTGCACGGCAGCTAATCTTCGCAGTAAACCATACTGGGCCGTGTTGGTATCTTGAAACTCGTCAACCAAGATATATTGGTAGCGCTCCTGATATTTTTGCAAGACTTCTGGTACCGTATCAAGCAGTTCAACCGTGATCATCAGCAAATCATCAAAATCCATAGCGTTATTAGCAACAAGGATTTCTTGATAACGCTCGTAAACCCGCTTATTAATCTCTGAAATATAGTTTGTTGAGGCATAAAGATCGGGCGTAATCATCTCGTTCTTAGCGCTGCTTATGCCATTGAGCATCTTATTTGGCCGAAACTTTTTATCGTCTAAATTGAGGTCTTTGAGGGATTGCTTGACCACTTGAAGCTGGTCGGTTGTGTCGAAAATCACAAAATCTTTGCCGTAGTAAAGTAAGCTTTCTGTTTCCTGACGCAAAATGCGGGCGCAAGTAGCGTGGAAGGTGCCCATTGTCAACCCACGGGGCTGTCCACCTAGCAACTCTTCGATGCGATAGCGCATTTCTTTTGATGCTTTATTGGTGAACGTTACCGCCATAATGCGCCACGGCTCGATGCCCATCTCTTGGATCAAATAGACTATCCGATGAGTTAAAACACGCGTTTTGCCGCTACCCGGTCCTGCCAAAACAAGCAGGGGACCCAGCGGTGCAGAAACGGCCGTTTTTTGTTGTTCATTCAAAGTTTCTAGGTAAGCAGTCATTCCGGTATTGTACCAGAAACAGACTGTTGAGGATGGTAAAAAACAAAAAAGGCGGCTATTCAAAAGCCACCTTACTCAATACAAATTTACTCAATTAGACTCTAATATTCCGTTACAAAAGACAATTAAACTTCTTCCAGAGAAGGAATACTTAAAAACTTTGGTAACAAAGTACTAATCGCTCCAGCCATACCCCTGTCTAATGAAAGGCCCCCGGTCGGATATTCTCTTACCAAAACTTTGCCCATCCTCTTTTTCAGCTAGCTCAGTTTCTTCAACCAAAACGATTGTTTGAGCATCATCAGTTTTCACCGCTTTGTGGGCTTCATTAGGCTGTAAGAACAATGGGGTTAAGAGCGCCAAAAACAAAGCACAGGTCGCAATATAGCTTAAGAGTTTAGATTTT
>JBCCFD010000494.1:0-5713 GCA_039029915.1 Chloroflexota bacterium | reverse complement strand
GTTAGCGGTGAATTTTTTGCCATTGCAGATTTGTGCTCTCATGATGATGGTCCGTTAGAAGATGGTTCCCTAGAGGGGTACTCTGTAGAATGCCCTCGACATGGGGCCTGCTTTGATATCCGGACTGGGGAAGCCCTTAGTTTACCTGCCACTTCTGCTATTCCATCTTTTCAAGTGAAGATTGAGGATGGATTTATTTGGGTCGAAGACCCAGACCTCTAAAGATTACGGTTAGTTAACCCCCTCATTTTATGATTAAAAATTGGATACATAAACATAACATCCATCATAAGATTCGGGTGCTTATTCTCTTTTGTGCTCTTGGTGGATACGGGCTGAGCTTGGCGCTTTGGTGGACGTTTATGAATTTACGGCCGTTTGCTGAGCCATCTATCTTCTTGTCACTGATAATCCTGCACCCCTATACAAGCTCTTTTGTGTTGATGAGCGTCTCTCGATTTTTTCCACGACTGCCAACGCTTGTTTTGATTATTCTGCTCATTATTCCCTTTGCCATGCTGGGATTTGGGGTATTTAATGCATATACAGGCCTTTAGTGTTCCGAAGTTTCTAAATTGAAAACCATTTTGGATGAAAGCTTCGGAACCTCGAGGAAACGAAGTTTATTGCTGTCGTTTTATTTAAAGCAGGAACTTCGTTCCACTTTAACTATTTTTTTGCAAATGAGCTTTGAGTTTTAAAACGGCCGTTTTGCGCATTGAGTACTCTGATTTTTCAACATTTGTCATTTCAGCAAACGTATTTATGCTTTTATCTGGCTGAAAAATGGGGTCCCATCCAAATCCAGTCGTTCCTCTGGGCGTTTCGACAATGATTCCAGTTACTGCGCCTGTAAAAAAGAGCGGTTTTGTGCCATCGAAATAGCCAATGACTGTAACGGCCGTTGCCGCCTTGCTTTCATACTGCTCAACTAATCTGCACAGCCCCTCGTTTCCTAATCGTTCTAAGAACCATTTGATTAAAGCACCCGGTAGACCATTCAATGCGTCAAACCCGAGGCTCGTATCTTCGACAATCACTGGTGTTTTAAGCAGCTCATAGGCACTCTTTAATTTAGCCTGAATGACATCCTGTGGGTTCACCGCCTGTATTTCTGGGAGGTCAATTTCTTTTTGCCAAATAGGGCCATCAAGAAGCGAAGAGACCTCAGAAAATTTGAATTGGTTGCCTGTTACGAAAACAATTGACATGCTAGTTCACCTTAAAAAAATAGCTTAAATGTGGATGTTGAAAAATTGTGAGATAGAATGATAATTATTATTAGATTGGGGTGCAATATCGCGCCTCTTTTTTGTGGAGAAAATTGTTGTTTTCAGCTATAATTAATTAGAACAATTGTTCGATTTAAGATCGTTGTAGAAATATAAATTATTTTTGAGTACAGGCAGATAAATTCTAATGTATGCGGATTGGTTAGGACTGTACTTAAAAACTGGTTGATCATTTTACTCTTTAAACTTCGAATCTATTTTGTTTGCATGCAAGGGAAGAAGTCAGCGTTTAAGCTCACCAAATTATCAATTCCACTGATCAACTAACTGATAATCACTACTGCAGGAGATACCAACTGTATGGAAATAGGACTTGTCAAAAAAGTAAATATCGATGAGGAAGTGCGCGAATCATACCTAAGCTACGCCATGAGCGTTATCGTATCACGTGCATTGCCCGATGCACGTGATGGTTTAAAACCAGTGCAGCGTCGTATTCTTTATGCGATGTATGATATGGGATTGCGGCCCAATACATCATACAAAAAATCCGCACGCGTGGTGGGTGAGGTGCTTGGTAAATATCATCCCCACAGCGATCAAGCTGTTTATGATGCGATGGTTCGCTTAGCCCAAGATTTCTCAATGCGATATCAGCTTGTTGATGGTCAAGGTAACTTCGGCTCAGTCGATGGCGATGCTGCCGCTGCAATGCGCTATACCGAAGCGCGTATGTCTAATCGTGGCTTTGATTTACTTGAAGATATAGACAAAGATACCGTTAATTTTGCCACAAATTTTGATGATTCTTTGAAAGAACCCACTGTTTTACCGGCCACGATACCCAATTTGTTGGTTAATGGCTCTTCAGGGATCGCTGTGGGGATGGCCACAAGCATTCCGCCACATAATTTAGGTGAAGTCATCGATGCGCTTGTATACATGATTGATAACTGGAAAAAGCTTGATGATGTTGCCGTGCCAGATTTAATGAATTTTATCAAAGGTCCAGATTTTCCAACGGGTGGGTTGGTTTATCGTTTTAAAGAGCGTAAAGGTGAGCAAGTCGATGCGATATCTTCAGCCTACGGGACTGGGCGTGGGCGCGTTACGGTTCAGGCAAAAGCTCATGTTGAACAAATGGGGCGCAATAAATCTCGCATAGTCATTACCGAAATCCCATATCAAACGAACAAAACAAACCTGCTTGGTCGAATTGCTGATTTACACCGAGATGGCAAGATTGAAGGCTTAACTGACCTACGAGATGAATCTGATCGCAATGGCATGCGCATCATTATTGAAACTACCCGAAATGTCGAGGCAAAAGAGGTGCTGGCCAATCTTTTCAGATTAACGCCACTTCAATCTACCTTTAGTATTTCACTGTTGGCACTTGTTAATGGCGAACCGCGCATTTTGACGCTCAAACAAGCATTAAAAGTTTATTTAGACCACCGTCTGGAGGTGATTCGACGTCGCAGTGAATATGATTTGGAAAAAGCAAGGAATCGAGCTCATATATTAGAAGGGTTGCTTGTGGCACTTGATCATTTGGATGAAGTGATCGCCCTTATTCGGAAGTCGCGAACCGTTGAAACGGCAAGGCAGAATTTGCGTAAGCAGTTCAAGCTCACCAAGATTCAGGCTCAGGCTATTTTAGATATGCAGCTACGCCGGTTAGCGGCTTTAGAGCGACGTAAAATTCAAGATGAATACAAAGAGATTCAAAAGGTGATTAAGGAGCTTGAGAAGTTGCTTTCAAAACCTGCTTTGATGCGGGGACTCATGAAGGAAGAATTAACGGCCGTTCGTGAGAAGTATGCAGATTCTCGTCGCACACAGATTATTGAATCAACCGATACAAAGTCAGTCACTGCCTCCGATTTACTACCAGACCAAACTGTATGGGTTATGGTTGGTGAGAAAGGCACGGTGGGGCGGACAACCTCCCAAGAAATGGTCAAAATTCAGCTTAAGCCAGCCGAACAACCCACAGCTATTCTAGAAGCGAATACGCAGGATATTGTCTATCTGTTTGCTGCAGACGGTCGGTGCGTCGGTTTACCTGTTTATCAGTTGCCCCAATCCCGAGAGCTAGGGCAGGGGACCCATTGGGCAGAACTGACTGGCTTTACCCGTCGAAACCATCTGGCCGCTGCCTTGATTTGCCCGCCAAACAAAGAATCAGGCTACATGACACTGGTTACTTTGACAGGCATGATCAAGCGAATCAGGATTGAGGATATGCCAGGTTTTACAACGGAGCCATTTGTTGTGATGAATGTCAATAAAAACGATTCACTCGGTTGGGCAAGAATAACTGATGGCAATCAGGAGATCGTGCTGGCCAGCGCAAATGGCCAGCTGATTCGGTTTAAAGAATCGTCGGTACGGGATATGGGGTTGCCTGCTGGGGGCGTTCACGGCATGAAACTTGCCAATGATGCAGATGGTATTGTAGCCATGGATCTGGCTCGTCCTGATTCATTAGTATGGTCAATTACAGATAATGGTCTGGCTAAATCAACGCCCATAAATGATTATCCTGTACAGGGCCGTCACGGTCAGGGTGTTCGTAATTTAAACCTCCCCAAAGAAGCTGAAGAAGTCGCGGCCGTTGTGATTGTCGGTGAAAAGGAAACGCTTTTGGTGAAAACCGCAGCGGGGTCGACTAAAAAAGTTCGTATTGATAAAACCTATAAAGGCGCAAGAGCTGTTAAGCCAAGGGCTGCCTTCTCTATTGGGGGCCGAAATCGCGTGACCGGAGCTGTTCGAATTAGTGAGCGCCCAGATGACGATGGAGAAAATACGGCCGTTCCTGCCCAACTCTCTTTGCTTGACAGCTAGACCCCTTCGTCATCAATCTATAGCATCGATTAAAATTCGATGATAAAGTAGTGATACACCACGAATAGGGCACCTAAGGAGAACAATCAGCCATGAACTTTAAAGATATGTGGGCCACTGATGAGGATGGAAATCAATTCGTTTTTACCGTTGAGATGCAAAGGCAGATGAGCGTGCAAGGTTTAAAAGTTGCACCTGAATCTTTAAAAGAGCTGCAACTAGCACCACCTCAACCCGCAAAACGCGATCACCACACTTCGGAAAAATCTTCAAAAGAAGGCCAATCTGAGACAAGATCCGTTCAGAATGACTTGCCTTCGGCTGAAGCTGAAATTGATTTTAACGTACCAATGACCATTCAAATTGATCCTGAGACCGGTAAATATATTGGCAGAATGAAATGGTACAACGCTAAAAAAGGGTATGGTTTCATTGTTCGTGGTGCTGGAGAAGAATTGTTTTTTCATAAGTCAAGCATTTCAGGCGATCCGGCTGATTTTTCTGAAGGGCAGTGGATTCTGTATGATATTGAAGAAACTCGTAAAGGGCCAGAAGCAGCTGAAGTTGAGGCTTATGATGGTGATGTTAGCATGCTAAGCTAAAATCATACAGCGAGCCTCTAAACTTCTTTTTTTGAGTGACTAAATGCTAGGATGACTTGAAGGTGTGCCTAAAATACCCCCTAATATGTGTTTGGCACACCACCAGATAGGAGATTCGAATGAGTAATCAAGGACGACACGGTGCCGTTACTTTTCAAGGCAACCCACTTACTGTTCGTGGGGAACAAATAGCTGTGGGTGATAAGGCCCCAGAATTCACATTAATTGGAAATGATATGACGCCTGTTACTTTAAGTGATTCTTCAGGCAAGGTTCGGTTAATTTCTGTCGTGCCATCGCTTGATACAGGCATTTGTGACGCACAAACGCGTCGCTTTAACGAAGAAGCAGGCAGAATGGCGGATAATGTTATTGTTTTAACTGTTAGCGCTGACTTGCCCTTTGCTCAAGCCCGCTGGTGCGGTGCAGCAGGCGTTGATAAAGTGACTACACTGTCGGATCATAAAGATATGAATTTCGGACAAGCCTATGGGACTCATATTGACGAACTTCGGGTTGAGCAGAGAGCTATTTTTGTGATTGACGCTGAAGATACCGTTCGCTATGCTGAGTATGTGCCTGAAATTGCACAACACCCTGATTATGATGCGGCGTTGGATGAACTTAAGCGTGCGCTGTAGTTAAAAATTCTTTTTGATAGATTGCTGTTGTGAAACGTGAGAGAGGCTCATTGAGCCTCTCTTTTTTTGTTTATGGGTCTTCTGTTGGGATAGGGGTGATAACAAAAACCTGCGTCGGAGTTGGTGGCGGTGGTGGTGGTTCCGTCGGCGGCGGTGGTGGCTGTGTCGGCGGCGGTGGTTGTGTCGGCGGTGGTGGCGGCTGCGTTGGTGCTGGTGGCTGTGTGGGTGGCGGCGGCTGTGTCGGGGCCGGTGGTTGTGTGGGGGCCGGCGCAACTGGCGTTGACGTTGCCGTAGGCAGGATGATGGGGGTGTTTGTTGGCGTCGCCGTTGTGACAGTTGTTGGGCTTGGAGTCATCGATTGGGTAGGTGTGGTGGTTGGTGTGCCATT
>JBCCFD010000493.1:0-5739 GCA_039029915.1 Chloroflexota bacterium | reverse complement strand
GAATCAGGTTGAGATGCCCGTGGTGCTTGTGTGGGGCGCACAAGATAGAGGTAAATCAAACGCCGAGTTTGAGCAATTAAAAGCCGGTTTCCAGAATTTGACGGTTGTGGTTGCCCCCAATGCCGGTCATTACGTTCAAGAAGAGGCTGCTGAACTGGTCGCCATAGGTTTGATAGAAAATAAATCTTTATGGGAAAGGTAAAAAACATACCAGTTGCAAAAACTACCTTGCTTTTTCATTAGTCGATGTGGTTGCATGATGTGGTTGTCTAATAAATGGAGAATCTACTCTTCTTAACCAGAGCGTGGTCAGTTCATGAGAAAAAAGTTTTAAGATAATGTCAAATTACAAATTTCTTCAAGAATATATCCAATCGATACCTGAATACGAGCGAAGACATTATATTCACGGTTATCTTAATTCTGGTTTCATTTTGCAAAACGGGATTAGTGCGTTTGAATTAGATAGACTTCAATTTGAGTACGGATTTTCTTTGCCAAAAGAATTAGAAGATTTTTATAGATTTTCATATGGGGCATTACTAAATGAAATTGAGATTTTTACAATCCCTGAAATCGAGAAGTCAATTAATAGTTTAAAACCAATGGATGATCTTGGGAGATTGGAAAATCTTATACCCTTTGCGAACTTACGTGGGTCTGGAGATACCTTTGCCTTTGATGTGACTCAAGAAGTTGATGGCTACTTTTTAATTTTAGATGGATTTCATGAGTATCCATTAGGTCAATGGAACGGAATTTGTTTTGGATTCCACAATTGGTTAACCAAGTTGGTAGAGAATAAATTTCATCCATTTTGGATTGTATAAAATTTATTTTTGCTTAGCCTAAAAGAGCAAAGGAAAAAGCGACTCAACAATAATCACAAATGAAGGAGCAACTGGAGAGGGAAAGAACTATGAGAGAAGGACATATTAACTTATACAGCGATACTCAAAGCCGCCCATCTTCAGGGATGCGGCAGGCGATGTTGGCTGCTCCTGTGGGGGATGAACAAAAAGACCTTGATCCATCGGTGAATGCGCTGTGTGCCCATGTAGCGGGGCTGTTGGGGATGGAAACGGCCGTATTCCTCCCCTCAGGGACAATGTGTAACGAAATTGCCATGATGGTGCACTGCCAACCCGGTGATGAGATTTACGCGGATCGAACGGCGCATATTTTGAACTTTGAGGCGGGCGGACCGGCCGCATTTGCTGGGGCCAATATCTTCACCCTTGACGGTAAAAATGGTATTTATACGGCCGAACAATTGGCACAAGCGACCCGGCATCCAATGGATCGATATGCTCCCCGCTCCCGCATGATTTCAGTAGAACAAACCGCTAATTTAGGCGGAGGCAAAGTGTGGCCCCTAGATGCGATTCGAGCGGTGCGAGATGCGGCAAAAGAACGTAATTTAAAGTGCCACATGGATGGGGCAAGACTGATGAATGCGGTAGTCGCTTCAGGCGTCCCCGCCAAAGAATTTACTGAAGGGTTTGATAGCGCTTGGGTGGATCTAAGCAAAGGCTTGGGCTGTCCGTTTGGGGGCGTTTTGGCTGGGTCGCGGGACTTTATTTATGAAGCGTGGCGCTGTAAACAGCGGATTGGCGGAGCGATGCGTCAGGCTGGCATGATGGCAGCGGCGGGGCTTTATGCATTTGAACACAATGTGGATCGCCTAGCTCAAGATCATGCCAACGCGAAGCGACTCGCTGAAATTGTAAATTCACACCCGCTGATTGAGATCAACCCCGATGATGTTGAAACAAATTTACTGTTTATTGATATTGAGAAAACGGCCGTTTCGCCCTACAAAATTGTGTCCGAGCTAGAAGCGCTCGGCATCAACATCGGGGCCTTTGGCACAACGCTGCGAGCTGTCACTTACCTCAACATTGATTCGGCCCAAATTGAGGAGGCTGGCGAGCAGATTTTAAAAGTAATCAACGCTTTAATGGATGAGCAAGGCGCCTAATTGTCTCATGACGTTTGAATCAAAAAATATGCTTTTGGTTATTCGCGGCCCATCTGGATCTGGGAAAAGCACGGTTGCTCAAAAGCTGTTCAAGAATGCTGCTAAGCCGACAGCAATTATCCAACAGGATCATTATCGCTTTATTTTCAATCCACCGGGTGGTGGGTCTAAACCAAACTCGACAGCGATTCACAAAATGATCGAGCAAAATACGCTCATTGCCCTAGCCAATAATTTTAATGTCATCTTGGAAGGCATCCTAACGATGAAATCGTATGGTGAGAGTCTAAGAAGGATTAGCACTGCGCATAAAGGCCCCTGCCGCTTCTTTTATTTTGATATTAGCTTGGCAGAAACTATTAAAAGAAATGAACAGCGGCTTAATCTGGCCACGTTTACGGCTGAAGATATGACCAATTGGTATCCATCAGCGGGACCAACTGGGTTTGAAGGAGAGTTGACTGTGAATGAGCATTGGGATGAAACGGCCGTTTATCGGTTCATTCAAAGATCATCTGGGCTGCCCACAACAGAGGAGGCAATCTAAATGAGCAAGACTGTATTACTAAAAATAATAGAGCATAACAATTGGGCGAACGGGCTTGTTTTTGATGCTTGCCACGCTTTAAATAACGAACAGCTTGATTTTCAACCGAATTCGGCCGTGCGCGGCACGATTAGAGAAACATTGACGCATATTGCTCATTCTCAAGAAGATTATGCAACTATGTTGACTCGGTCGACACATCCTCCCGAACGTTCTGGACAATTGGCACTGTCAGAGATACGAACTTTGCTGAACGCTTCTGGAGATAGGCTGGTTGCATTTGTCAAAGCGTGTTCCGATGAGCAATTTCAAACCCAGAATAATTTAGACGATGGGTATACGGTAGATTATTGGGTGTTTATTGTTCAACTCATTAACCACGCCACCGAACATCGGGAGCAAATCAAAAATATCCTGACAGCGTTAGGAATAGAACCACCAAGAATCGATGGTTGGCAATTTGCCAAAGAACAAAACGCACTTATACTGCCTTCTGTCTAGGTTCAAGTAAGGACAGGCATGATTCATTCAATTGAAGATTATGCTCAATTCAATATTCATACAAATCCAGGACGATTTATCGAGTATTTCCATCGCTTGCCTTCGTCTATTGATGCACTATGTGATCTAATACAAAAACAAATTGTGCATCCTTGGGACGGTAGCCCCCAACCTATAGATCGAAAATATAACCCCCAAAGCAACCTGCGCGTTGAAGATCTCCTTGAGAAATTAGTAAAGATGAATCCATTGGGGCTAGTTGCAACCAGAACGCTAAATGAGCGGGTAATAGGCAGCTGTCGTGAAAATGCGATTCTCTTCACAGCAATTTTGAATTCCCAAGGCGTTCCATCACGACCTCGAGCAGGCTGGGTCAAATACCTTTCGTCTAACACACAAAAATTCACCGATCACTGGGTCTCGGAAATCTGGCAAGCTGAAGAAAAGAGATGGATCTTAGTTGATACCAATCCCAAACGGATTGATTTTTCTCAAACTGAATTTGTCTCTGGTGCAGAAGCATGGTTGCAAATTCGGTCTGGACAGAAGTTGCCGGAAACGTTTCGTTCTGATGACGATCTCTTTTACGTGAAATTAAATTTTGGTCACGATTTCGACACCATTTTGGGGCTAGCTCCCCCTTATTGGGAGGCGCCGCCTATTTTTCACATTAAGATGAAAGAGATAAAACAATGGCAACTGGCTCTTCTCGATCAAATCGCTGCGCTCCTTATCAACCCCGATCAAAATATAAAAACGTTACAGCGTCTTAGAACCAAGCACGCCTTGCTACAGGGCGTTGAATCAGCATGGCCAATTTTCCAAAGAACCACTTATCGTGGGTTAGGGTAATGTTTGTTAGACCCTAATTGCAGTGAATCTATTGGGTTTCCTGATAGGTAGAATCCCCGAATCCAGCACCTGCCTGTCGATAATCATCTCGAGCAGGGGCAAAGAAATCTAGCAGAACCAACCCTTCATCTCCAGCGACGACCGTATGCATTGTGTTGCCCAGCGTGACCCAAAAATCACCCTGTTTACACTCAATTTCTTCCTCGCCATGAACGCGGGTGCAACTGCCCTCAAGCACAATGTGCCACTGCTCATGGGGATGCTTGTGAATGCGCCCGGGCATATTTGGTCCAAAGCGAGCGATCATAAACGTTGATTGGTCACCATGAAACACCTGCCCTTTAATCCCATTATTCAATGCACGGGGAATCCCTGCCTCTAAGTCATATAAGTTGAATACATCGTGATTGTCTGCCATTCTCTTCTCCTAGTATGATGTAGTTGGGCAAGAGAAAGCCCAGCCACATATAATAATCGCTGAATGATCTAATTATTGACCACAAAAAGAGAAGAACCAAACTTGGGTGCAGTCAAAAGTTGTGCAATAAAGAAAGAATTGTCATGCTGAGCGGACAAAGCCATCAATAACGGTCGTGAAATAGAGAGTCGAAGCATCTCGCCATGAAACATTTTGGCAATGGGTGCTAAGGGTGAGATTCCTCGACTCGTTTTAGGTTGAGCACTGCGTTGGAATATCATCGCTCGAAACGACAACTTTAGATTGTATGAGTGGTAATACACAAAAATTAATCGCACCCATCAAACTTTTAAAAGTTGACACCCATCCATGCCAATGAGATACTGTCTAAAGAGAAGGTCATCTTTTTCCCCTATAGGTAAATTTCACAGAATATCTTGAAACAAAATTGTTCAGGAATGTGAAATTCGGTCGGTGAAAACCAAAATTCAACCATTTCTTTTTCAAGAACCTTTTTGGTTTTCTCATAAAAAATATGAGGAGTGTTCAATGGCAAAGAAAACCCCTGTAATTTCAATTTCCTCAGGCAAACTTCAAGGCATCTATCAAGATAAAGAGAAGATAGCCGTGTTTAAAGGCATCCCTTACGCCCAACCACCAGTTGACGACCTGCGCTGGCGCCCACCACAGCCAGTCAAGTCTTGGTCAGGTGTTAAAGAGGCCACCAAATTTTCGCCTATGGCGTTTCAATTGATGGCAGAGTTTGAAAAATTTATCGGAAATTTACTGAGCGGGCAGGGATGGAGCCGGTTGCGCACGATGCTTGTTGGGCAGATTTTTAAGCTGCTGCCCTTGCCGAAACAGAGTGAAGATTGTCTGTACCTCAATGTTCGGACGCCAAACTTAGATGCCAACGCCAAGCTGCCCGTGATGGTGTGGATTCACGGCGGTGACCACCATGATGGCAGTGGCTCTGACGTATTTTATGACTCAAACGCGCTGGCCCACCATGACGTTGTGGTCGTGTCGATTAACTATCGACTTGGCCTGATGGGATATTTTGCACATCCTGACCTGTCTGCAGAGTCTGAAAATAATGTTTCTGGTAATTACGGGACGCTAGATCAAATTGCCGCTTTGCAGTGGATTCAAGAAAATGTCTCAGCGTTTGGGGGCGATCCTAACAATGTGACTATCTTTGGTGAATCAGCCGGTGGAGAATCTGTTATCCATATGATGAGTTCACCTCTAGCCCGTGGCTTATTCCAAAAGGCAATTTCCCAAAGCCCTGCTAATGCTGGTCAGATGATACATTTGAAAACGCCGTTTTTAGATTTTGATAGCGCGGAGAATATCGGGAGGAGGTTTGCAGAGACAATTGGGGCCACAGGCGATAATCAAGTTGAACAGTTGAGAGCCATGT
Organism: Chloroflexota bacterium; assembly: GCA_039029915.1. Lineage (GTDB taxonomy): Bacteria > Chloroflexota > Anaerolineae > Promineifilales > Promineifilaceae > QQUD01. The sequence continues at coordinate 17 of JBCCFD010000493.1, read as the reverse complement.
CGCCTGAAAAGCTGTAT
>JBCCFD010000492.1:0-5750 GCA_039029915.1 Chloroflexota bacterium | reverse complement strand
TGCCCCGCTGCAGCACACGCTTCTAACACATCATTAAACCCCAGTAAAGGCGCAATCCCCTGCGCCAGCAGACGCCGGCGAAGCTCTATATCCAACCCTTCCGGCATAATGCCAGCCACCAAGGTGGGCAGGTCAAGCGCCTGTTTAACAAAAGCCATCCCGTTGACGCTAGGAAGCCAATCAGCATCTAAATTGTTCTCATCAGGGCGAGGTACATCGATAAAAAAAAGAACCATATCGGCGACATCTTCAGCCAGTTTGACGATCCCTTCGGCTATGGACTGCCCGTCACTCATCGCCATCCCCGTTTTGGAAATCCACGGGATGTTTAAATCAAGCGGGTTCGCAATAGGTACAATTGGCGGCATCTGTTGACGCAAGAGGTCGGCATTTTCAGGCTTGGGCGGCGATAGCTCTAAATTGAGTTTGGGGGCGCGGGCCGCAATGACGCCATTTAGGCCGCCTGAGTAGGTGACAACGCTAAGCCGTCGCCCTTTGGGCAGGCCGCCAACCGTTAACAGTTTGAGCGTCTCCACGAGCGCTTTGGGTGAAGAAACTTCCATCAGCCCATACCGTTTGACAAACGCATCCCATAAATCTCGCTCAACAACCATCGCACCGGTGTGGCTTTGTGCGACCGATTCTCCCGCTGGTGTATCTCCCCCTTTGAGCACAACAATGGGCACTCCCTTTTGCAACGCTCGCCAGCAGGCCGCCCCCAGTGCCTTGCCGTCTTCAAGACCTTCTAAATAGATGCCGATGGCCCGAATACGCTTGTCATCCAAGACGGCATGGATGCAATCGGCCGTATCGACAACGGCTTGATTGCCGGTGCTAATACCGTACCCTAATGGAAAGGCTTGCTCAATATTGGTGATGCCAAACACGAGCGCCCCGCTCTGAGAGATGATGGCGGCGCCAAAATCACCGGCTGGCTCAATGTGATTGTCTGAACCCCAAATGACAGCCCCGTCAAACTGGTTGAGAATACCCATGCAGTTTGGCCCAAGAACGGCCGTTTCTCCCGCCGCCGCAATTAACGCCGCCTGTAGCTTGGCACCTGCTTCATCCACTTCTGCGAAGCCCGCCGCCATGCAAACTGCGCCACCGGCACCAAATTCGTTTAACGCCTGCACTGTTTCGACCGTACGAGAAGGCGAGAGGGCAATAAGCGAGGCGTCTGGCGGTTCAGGCAGGTCTGCAATAGCGTTGATGCAGGGAACACCAGCAATCTGATCTCGCTTGGGGTTTACCACCCAAATGTGACCTTCAAACCCAGCCCGGCGACACGCCGCTATCGCGCCTTCAACCTGCGTACCGCCGATAAAAGCAATGTGCTTAGGGCGCAGTAACCTGCCTAGATTTTCTCTTTTCTTTGTCCGCATTCGAAAAAATTAAGACGGTGAATGATAATTTAAACTCGGGTCCCCATTCACCACTCACTATTCAATATTATTTCCCTTTCCAGACTGGCTGACGTTTTTCAGCAAACGCGCGCGCGCCTTCGAGATTATCTTCGCTGCCGTAAAGGGTGTCGACGGTGGAAAATTGTCGCTTCGTAATGCGATTTAAGGCGTCTTGGAACTTCATATCTTCTGCTTCGCGCACAACCTCTTTGATGGCAGCCTGCACGAGCGGCGGGCCGCTTTCTAGAAGACGAGCTAGCTCCCACGTTTTCTCAACCAATGTTTCAGGGGTCGTAATTTCACGCAGCAAGCCCCAGCGGTATGCCTCTTCCGCGTCAATCCAGCGTCCGGTTAAGAGCATATCCATCGCTACGTGGTAAGGAATGCGCTTAGGCAGCTTGATGGAAGCGGCGTCAGCCACGGTGCCAGAATTAATTTCGGGCAGGGCAAATGTGGCATTATCTGACGCTAAGATGAGGTCGCAAGATAAGGCTAATTCCAGCCCCCCACCGCAACAGATTCCGTTAACAGCACAGATAACGGGCTTGTTTAAATTACCCAGCTCCTGCAAACCGCCAAAGCCACCAATGCCATAATCTCCATCGACAGCATCTCCATCGGCTGCCGCTTTTAGGTCCCAGCCGGGACAGAAGAATTTTTCGCCTTCAGCCCTCAAAATGGCTACACGCAGCTCTGAATCGTCTCTAAATGCCATAAAAATGTCGCCCATGTTGCGGCTGGTGGCTAAATCAATCGCATTGGCTTTTGGTCGGTCAATCGTAACTTCAAGGATGCGCCCTTCACGGCGGGTTTTGATTGGATCGTTGGTCATGATTTCCTCTTACTTTTAGTATTTAAGTTGCTCAGTTTATCAGTTTGTCAGCCTCATTTACGAATTAACTGACCTACTAACTGACTGATTTACTGACTACCTAATTCTTACCCCCTGCCGTTTCAACGCCTCCTGTACACGGGAAATATTGACTTCAGCAGTTGTAGTGTTGTTTTTGATTGATATGGCGGCAGCAACGCCTGCGCCCTGTCCGGCTACGGTACAGCACATCATATTGCGAACGGACGCATGGGAGATTTGATCGCCACCAATCGAGCGGCCAGCCACTAGTAAATTATCGATTTTACGAGGGACAAGTGCACCATACGGCACGTGGTAGTACCGTCCGGTGGTTGGCAAAATAAGACGGCCGTATCCGTCAATAAACTCAGGAAATATCCCGATCGCATCATCAAAACGAGCCTGATTGCAAACGTCTTTTTCAGTGAGGTTATAACGGCCGTTAATCTTGCGCGTATCTCGAATGCCCAGCGTCATGCCAAAATTGCGCAATCCCGCGTTCTCAAAACCGGGTGCAAAGTGGTTGAGCGCCCGAATCGCCAGCATCGCCTGACGGCGGCCTTCAATTTCAGCTCGGGTCAAATCCCACACGTCGGTACCGTCATAGCCACCCATGTGCACCATGTTGAGATACGTCGCATCCCCCCGATCGCTGATGCCGCTCCACGTTCCCCCAATCGTCTTGAGTCCTTCGGGAATCAAACCTTCTGCACGCGCCTGCTCAAACGGCTTGTCAAGATAAGGGCTAAACAGATCGTCTTCTTTGCCATCCGTTTCAATAGCCCACTCTTTTCCCCAATCCATGTAGCTCATGGGATTTTCGCTAACGTACTCTAAAAAGCGGGCTTTATCGACACCAGAACAGGAGAACATGACGGTGACGGCCATCATTTGCTCTTTGGGGGTTTTGACAACGAGTGCGCCGGCCATTTTGGCGAGATCGGCATCCCCCGTCGCGTCAATGACGCGCTTGGCCAGAACTGCAAACCGCCCTTCTTTGCTTTGGAACACAACACCGGTTATTTTGTCGTCATCGATCAGCACATCAACGGCCGTTGCGTGGAGTAACGGCCGTATGCCTTCATCCTGCACCCAATTGTCAGCAAGCACCTTAAAAAGCTCTGCATTAATCCCCTGGCTCGTTGATTGAGGTTCATCATAGCTGGCGTTTTGAGCCTTGGCCCGCGTTTCAAACTCAATACCGATGCCTTCGACATCAACCGTTTCCGGACGACGGTACCATGCGATGCCTTCCACACCGACGTGAGTTAAGTTGCCGCCAAAGCAACCGTACCGCTCTACGAGCATCGTATCAACACCAGTTCTAGCACAGCCAATAGCGGCTGAAAGTCCTCCAGGGCCGCTCCCCACAACAAGGACGTCTGTTTCGGCATAAACAGGGATCGATTGGGCGGGAATTTGCACAGTTTTCATATCCCGACTCCGCTGTATAAATCAGTGGGAAATATTTTCATTTTCCGTTCTCCTCGTTTACTCTTCATGGCAGTTTGAACAACTGCCATGAAGAGTACTCTAGACGGGATTTTCGTAGAAAGGGATAATAATGCAAGAAATTGGAGGTGTTTTATGGAATCCGAGGTGCAAAGTTGGGATTATTGTAAAATCGAGGTTCGATATTTTCATAGTACGCGTACCTTCACTGAAAATGCTAGTGGTCCACCAGAATACTGGTTTAAATTTGTTGCCTATGCCTACACAGAATCTCGAGGTTATGTAGCTGGTGCCTCAGAAAAAGTCCCTCTTCCAGCTTTGACTTATAATTCCATTGAACCTAAACCTCAAATCGCTCAGCATCAGGCTATTTTTGAGCTACTTATCCGTAAATTAAAGGATGAAGGTTGGCAGAAGACCGGTAAGGTAAGCGGGGAATGGTGGGAAGTGCCGTTTAAGCGGCCAACCCAACCTAACCTATCATTTTTTCAAAAAATAAAATCTATCTGGGTCGGTAAAAATGGATAATCAAGAAAATTGGGAATATTGTGAAATCAAACTCCTCGTCATCCATGACGGCAAAGGGAATGACAGCGGTGCCCCGCCAAACTTTTGGTTTCAATTTTTTGCTAGTGCCCAATCAGCAAATAAAAGCTACGTTGCCGGACGATCAGAAAAGATTCCATATCCAAGTCACGGTCTAATAGCTAAAGACCCTAAACCTATCCAAAGTCGGGACCAAAATTTACTCAATATGTTATTCCAAGAACTTGAACAGGACGGCTGGGAATCACTGGGGCAAAAAGGGGCTTCATGGTGGGAGCACCAGTTTAGAAGACCAGAACAACCCAAAAAATCCTTTATGAGTAAGGTAAAGTCACTTTTAAGCATCACTTAAGACATGGGAAACAAATTGAAAGACGATTGGGACAGTTGCAAAATTGAGGTTCGCCTCTTAGGAGGAAGCCGATTGAGTGCCAAGCACACGAATGGTATTCCGCTTTTTTGGTTTAAATTTGTCGCTGTTGCCAATTCCGGTAATGAAATGTATGTAGCTGGGCGGTCTGAAAAAGCATCCTTTGCGGTTGCCAATCAGATGAATTCACAGTCTCGCCCATTAGAAGAAAGACACCAGAATTTTTTGAATGATTTGGTGTCTCAACTGACTAATGATGGCTGGGAGCCTGATGGTAAAGCAGATTTACAATGGTGGTCGCTTCGGTTTCGTCGCCCCACTTCTTTACGGCAATCAAGTTTTGAGAAGATAAAAACGGCCGTTTTAGATTTCTTGAGAAGTTAACAGGCCCATCAATCAAATTTCAGTTGAAATCTCTTATTCTAAACGCCTTTCGATATCTAAAAATAGAAGAAGTATTTTGGAATCCACAAGTAAATTTTTTTTCAATTACCAAATTAAGAATGCACCAATTCAAAACCATCGCAGACTATTGCCAAAAAATCAATATATCTGAACCAAAGCATCCTCACATTGATATTCGTAGCTTTGAGGAAAATATGCCAACCGTTGTGCATGTGATGGAACCCTTCCGCCACGAATTCTATGCTATCGCTATTAAGGCCGAAGGGGAGGGCGTCGTCTATACGGGGCATCATAAGAATTTTCCGAACGGCACCACCCTCTTTTTTAATTCACCCTTTCAAATCTTGTCATGGGATATTGTTCCAGATTGGGAGGGGTATTACATTATGTTTACCCAAGAGTTCATAACACAATCAAAGTATTTCAACGAACTCTTAGAAGAGTTTCCTTTTTTGAGAATCGACAAATCTATTCCTTTTGAAATCAACCAAGCAGACTTGGGTATCATAGTTAACCTATTTGAGAAAATCTATGAGGAATATTACAGCAAACGCAACGATAAATTCCAACTTATTGAAGTCTATCTATTGCTGTTGCTAAACTATACGAAGCGGTACTTTCTAGAACAATTGTCACCAGAAACGGCCGCTAAGGAACTACAAAAAGCCGACCTAAAATTGCTAACCCGATTTCAAACTCTGATTGAAATGAGTTTTTA
>JBCCFD010000491.1:0-5751 GCA_039029915.1 Chloroflexota bacterium | reverse complement strand
GACATTGTTTTTAATAAAATCGTTAAAGCCGTCTAAACGGCCGTTGAAAACCCCAAATAGAGCCGGCTCCTCTAAAACCTGTAGCAGTTCCGCCCCCGCCGCAATCCAAACCATGCCACGGAAAATTTGACGCGTGCCTAATGTCACAATAAACGAAGGTATATTGGTCCAAACCAAAATCAGACCGTTTATTAATCCCATTAAAGCAGGTATTGCCAGCCCAAAGGCGACAGCTAATGGCAAATTGCCCACCCCAATTTCAATATTAAACCCAATATTATTTAACGTTTGCGTAATTCGTGTATCGGCACCCACAGAAATCGACCCAAAGAAGTAACCGCTCATGGCAATCATTGGTGCCAAAGAGAGATCAAACTCGCCGCCAATCATCAAGATGGTGATGCCAATGGTGACAATACCTGAGATAGAAACGGCCGTTACAATCCCTGACAGGGTGCGCCAACTGGCGAAGTTTGGCACCACGAACAAGAAAAGCACATATACCAGAATCAATGTTACCAGTGGCCCCGCAATCGGCGAATTTTCAAATAACCGCAGCAGCTGTTTTCTCAATGAATCATTTTCGCTCATAACACACCCAGTGAAGAAAAGAGATAAGAGAAAAGAGAAGAGAGGCGGAAAATCCTGCTTTCTCCTCTCTCTTCTCTCTACTTAATTAGCGGAATTCACCGGCTAAATCTTGAACAACAGCCAAGTTTTCAACAGTGACAAAGCCAGGACCGGTTGGGGTAACTGGTAGTGCAGGAACAACACCATGGCGAACCATCAAGTTCAATGCTTGAACAGCACCATACCCTTGGAGGAATGGTTGTTGGTCAATACCGAACATGGTGACGCCACTTTCAATGTTCGCGCTGATTTCAGGGCTTAAATCGAAGGTGCCGTGTATCACGTCACCAGCAGCCAAGCCTTCGTTCTCGAGGAAAGCATAGAATGGAACGGCGCTATTGGGGCCCATTGTGATAAAGATGTCAGCTTCAGGGTTAGCAGCAAAGAAGTCACCAATAATGGTGGCTGATTCAGCAGGGTCATCGTTGGTAACGAGTTCTTGGTAAGCAATACCAAGCTCACCCATTGCTTGTTCAAAACCAGCGCAACGGAGTGCAACGGCCGTTGAACCAGGCACATGATTCACACAGACACCCAGCGTACCGCCATCAGCACCCAAGCGTAAACCGCCCAAGTAACCACCAGCAAACTCATCTTGTCCTAAGTAGGTTGAATAATCGATGCCGTCAACAACTGGACCACCACCAGCGTTATAAGCAACGACTGGGATGCCAGCATCCAAAGCAGATTGGATCGGGTCCGCAAATACGGTTGCATCCGTCACGGTTAACATGATGGCATCTGGCGCAGCGGCCACAGCTTGCTCAATCAGAGAGGCTGTTTTGTCAATGTCAAACTCATCAGGTGCTAAAATCTGCAGATCGATGTTCATATTGTCAGCAGCAGTCGTGGCACCATTTTGAACCACGCACCAGAACGCATCCCAAGCACATTCAGCATGTTGTACAGCAATAATTGTTATTGGCGCATCAGCACCTGGTGAATCACCCAAGCTGTCTGCCGTAATAAATCCAGGACCTGTAGCTGTTACTGGACCCGCAGGCAAAATACCATAGCGAGCTACCAGCATCAAAGACGTCACACTGCCATATCCTTGAAGGAATGGTTGTTGGTCAATACCAAACATCGTTGTGCCGTTCATAATGTTTTCAGTGATTTCAGGGCTATTATCAAAAGTGCCGTGAGTCACATCACCAGCAGCCAACCCTTCATTATCCAAGAAGGCGTAGAATGGAATCGCACTGTTGGGGCCCATCGTCATAAAAATGTCAGCATCTGGGTTCGCAGCGAAGAAATCGCCAATGATAGTGGCTGATTCAGCAGGATCATCATTCGTTACGAGTTCAACATACTCAATACCCGCTTCACCCATTGCTTGTTCAAAACCTGCACAGCGGCGGGCAACGGCCGTTGAACCAGGGACGTGATTTACACAAACACCCAAAGTGCCACCATTAGCCGCTAGGCGCTGGCCGCCTAAGTAACCACCAGCAAACTCATCTTGTCCTAAATATGTGAGGTAGGGGATACCATCTTCAATCGGACCAGCCCCCGCGTTATAGGCAACAACCGGGATACCAGCATCAATAGCTGATTGGATTGGATCAGCAAATACGGTTGCATCCGTAACGGTAAGCATAATACCGTCGGGTTGTGCGGCAACCGCTTGTTCAATTAATGAAGCAGTTTTATCGATGTCAAATTCGTCTGGTGCCAAAATAGTAACGTTCACACCGTTGTCAACAGCACCTTGTTCAATACCTGCTTGAACTGTACACCAAAAAGAGTCCCAAGCGCACTCAGCATGCTGAACAGCGATGAATTCAAGATCACGATTTGGGTCAGCAGCCATGGCCTCATCTTCTTCCATGTCTTCGTCCATAGCTTCATCTTCTTCCATGTCTTCGTCCATGGCTTCATCTTCTTCCATGTCTTCGTCCATGGCTTCATCTTCTTCCATATCTTCATCTGCAGAATCTGTAGAGCTGTCTTCCGCAACAGGCGCCGGTTCTTCTGCTTCAGGGGTGCTGCATGCGCCAAGGAAGAAGAGCGCAACAACCAGCATCAGCAACATTTTAAATAAACTTTTCGAATTCATATTTCTTATCCTCCGAGTTCGAATTAATTACAACTTTATCTGCGTTTTTGTGATTTGATTGATGTAATTGACAAATAGGTTTCTAAAAAGGCATCACTGGAAATCCTGTCAATTACAAAGTAAGTCACAGAATTCAAGAGCATTTATCGTTAAAATCTTTCTGTGATTTACCTGAAATCAAAAAACTAATATCAATAATCAAAACGTTTTTTCGATAGGCATAACCTCCATTCACATGTTTGTTAAAGTAAATCGCAAATATCGATGGCTGCTTTTTTGTGAAATTTATTGTGATTTACCAAAATCCCCAAAGTCATCATTGACGACTGAGATAGGTATTGCTGATAACTGATAAAATTAAGATAAACCCAACGGCTATCTGGAAAAATTGAATATCAGTGCCTGTCAGAATAAGACCCTGCTCCACCATTTGTAGAAGTAATATACCCAGCACTGCACCGATGATGGTGCCAAAGCCACCTTGAAGCCAGATGCCACCAATGACACAGGCGGCAACCGCAATTAGCTCCCATCCTTCACCACGAGCAGCGTCGATGGCGGGCCTTGATGTAAATTGCATGACGCCTGCAAATCCTGCCAGAATACCGGTAATAATAAAATTGGTCACAATGACGCTGTCGACTCGCACCCCTTGGGCTAGGGCGGCATCCCGATTGCCACCTGTTGCGTAAACCCAACTACCATAGCGAGTAAAACGCATCACAAGAACAGTAATAGCAACCAAAATGAAGAACCAAACGATAGCATATCTGGCACCACCAGCAGGTTCAGCCAGTTGATTGATGAAGTTAATGTCGCCATTTAGGGCGTAAAATAAAGTAGGTGGCTCCCCTGTAAAGCGTACCACATCAGCATTCCCCGAAACTCTTGCAAGTTCTGAATTCCCCATAGCGCGTGCAATTCCGCGAAAGGCTAACATAGTTCCTAAGGTCGCGATAAATGAAGGGATGCCCGAGCGGGTTACAATGAGGCCGTTGATTAATCCCAAAATAGCAGACACTATTAGGGAGACAATGAGCGCTAAAAAGCTTAGACCTGGTGCTAATATTTGTACATCACCAATAATTAAGCCAAATTCCATTAAAATAGCAAATACATAGGCTGCTACGGCCAAGGTTGATCCTACGGAGAGGTCAAATTCTCCAGAAATCATGAGCATAGCAACACCCAGAACAAAAACCCCCTTAATGCTAGCAAGCGTCAAGATGTTTGTTAGTGAAAGCAGGCTTAAGAAATTTTCCGCATTGATGGTGAAGTAGAGGAAAACAAGAATAAAACTAATGAGGACGACAACCTCAGGATAGTTTGATAGACGCGCTCTAAACTGAGCCAATGGTTTGGGAGCAGGTAATGCTGACAATTGTTCCTCCTATCATTGATAAATTGAGGGGATGCTTAATTAAATAAAGTCAATTTACCTATGTAGTTATCGCCTTCTCTTTACTGCATATCGAAACTACATAAAACATTCAGATAGTTTTACAAAAATCTCAAATATTTGCTGGTTAATATACACAAGTATTGCACCAGTGTCAACAAATAGGAATAAGTCTTTTCAAAAACACAATTTGGTGTATAATGCGCAACAAAACAAGGGTTTTTATAGGATTTTTCATGAAAAAGATTCAATCATTGTCGCGCGGGCTGACCGTTTTAGAGTTGTTGAGCCAATCAGATCAGGGGCTTGGTGTTACTGAGCTTTCTAAATGTATTGAGGTGGATAAGAGCAGTATTACAAGAATGCTTCATACTCTTGTTGAGCATGATTTTGCCATGAAAGATCCAAACTCACGTCGCTATCTATTGGGGCCAAAAGTTCAAGAGCTTGTTAAAAGTTCAACCAACAATCTGCCGCTTAGGGAGCAATCATTGCCTATTTTGAGAGAACTTGTAGACAAAACAGGTGAGAATGCACACGTTGCTATTTACTCTCAAGAACATGCTTTAGTTATTGCTGATGTTGAGTCTAAAGCACAGCTTCGGGTTGTTAGCGGGGAAGGGCGGCTCATTCCCAACCACTGCACAGCCATAGGTAAATGTTTGATCGCTTTTGATGACTATCCGATATCAAAAGAGTTGCCTTCTTTTACGCCACGAACAATTACGTCAAGGGATCAGCTTCGACTTCACCTAGAGCAAATCCGGCAACGGGGATATGCTGTTGATGATGAAGAACATGAGTTTGGGGTCCGCTGTATTGCTGTGCCCGTGTATGATGGCACAGGACGAGCCGTAGCTTCTATGGGAATATCTGGGCCAACTGTCAGGGTGACTTTGGCAAAAGTTGAGGAGTACGCCCAGGTGATCATTGAATCCGCCAGAGAACTATCTATTACGTTAGGGGGAACATGATACATTTACCCTCAATCCAGAAGATAAAGGGGCGTTTAGGGCAGGTGCTCAATAGCCCGACGCCTTGGCTTGTTTTAATTGGGGGAATGGGTATTGGCCTAGTGGGTGAAGGGTTGTCAAAAATCATTGACGGCCTGCTTGGAAATGGTGGTCTAGGCAATGGTTTTTGGACAATTGCCATTGGCATCGTTTTGATTCTAATGATTATTTGCACGATGGACATACCGCAAATGATGCTGGGGTCACAGGAAAAGAAATATGAGGAGGAAACGGCCGTTTCCTCCTCAACACCAAATCCATCACCCAAAATCATCAACAAAGCCCAGATCGAGACCATCTTGCAACAAATTCCACCGCAAAATTTACTCCAATTAATCGAGTGGGGTTTCAAACAATACTCTCTTGGAAACTCTGTCGTGCCGCCGGTAGGCGAACTGCTGATGGACAATGGGGAAGTGCATATCAAATACGGTTTGATAAAAGGTAACGACCATTACGTCATTAAAATCGCTTCTGGTTTTTTTGATAATCCAAAGCTTGGTTTACCAACGAGCAACGGCATGATGCTGGCGTTTAATCAAAAAACGGGGCAGCCAACGGCCGTATTGCTTGATGAAGGGCTCTTAACCGACGTGAGAACAGCCGTTGCGGGCGCTATCGCCGCCAAGCATCTGGCCCCAACGTCTATT
>JBCCFD010000490.1:0-5763 GCA_039029915.1 Chloroflexota bacterium | reverse complement strand
GTTAATTGTAATCGTGTGAGAATTGCTGCCCATGCTAATCATCCATAGAAAAAATAATATCTTGGGCACCTTCCCAAAGAACGAGTTTGCCAAACGCCATCAGGTGTTCATGACCTTCGATAAGTGACATGAAACGATTGCCAGCCAATTGGCCCATTTTGCTAGCAAAAATTGAGCTGCCGTAAACAAATAGAAACTCAGTTTCGCTGTACCCACCCGGATAAAACAAAAAATCACCCCGCGAAGCGTGGCTGGTGTGGTTTTCGAAACCAACCCCAAGATCAAAATCACCCAATGGAATCCAGACGGCCTCACCACTCCAGCGTGAATGGATCACTTTTTGATGATAGGGGAGCAGATTTAAAAACTTTTCACAGGTTTGTGGGGCGGCTTCTGTTTCAAGCCTACCTTTAAACCGAAAAGGGCCCGCTTGGATATTGATAATCGTCATTTGGTGTTCCTTCAACTGTTCCGAAGTTTCTAAATTAAAAAATGTATTAGATAAATGCTAAAGCTTGGCCGCCGTTTTATAAGGCCCGTAATAAAAAGCCTTTTAAATAGGCTGATTCAGGAACCGTAATGGCGGTAGGGTGGTCGGGGGCGTGGTTAAATTGCTGTATGATTTGGACGTCCCGCTGAGCATCAACGGCCGCGCCAAATAGCACCTTTTGGAAGAGGTCCCGACTTACCAAACCCGAACAGGAAAATGTGGCTAATAATCCACCGGGTTTAAGCAAGCGGAACGCTAACCAATTTAGATCCTTGTACCCTCGACAGGCACCATCGATATCTTTTTGGCTCTTAGCAAATTTGGGTGGGTCTAAAATGATCATGTCAAACTGGGCGTTTTGGTTTCGATAGTAGCGTAAAATCTCAAAAGCGTCGCCAGCTAAATATTCATCATCTGGACGTTCCCAGCTATTGAGGGCCACATTTTTTTCGGCTTGCTCTAAAGCCTCAATAGAGCTGTCTATATTGATAACAGTTTTTGCACCGTTTTGAATCGCAAATAGGCCAAATCCACCCGTATAAGCAAAAACGTTGAGGACGGTTTTATCTTGGACAAAGGTGGGTTGGGTAACGGCCGTTCTGTTTTCTCGCTGGTCTAAATAAAAGCCCGTTTTTTGCCCGTTGAGCAAATCAACATTAAACAGCACCCCATTTTCTTGGATAGTTAAAGCATTCGGCGGGGCTTCTCCATAAAGCATACCGGTTGTCTTTGGCAGACCTTCTCGCTTTCGGGCATAAGCATCAGACCGCTCAACGATGCCTTTTGGTTGGCAAAGCGTGGCTAAAATTTGGGCAATACGCTCTTTTCGGGCATCAATGCCTGCCGTTAAACATTGCATAACAAGATAATCGCCATACTTGTCAACAATTAAACCGGGCAGAAAGTCAGACTCACCGTTGATGAGCCGAAATGCGTTGGTGTGGGGAGGTAAGTTAAGCTGTTGCCTGTGCTGAATGGCGGTTTGAATACGGCCGTTCCAAAACGCTTCATCAATCACCTCATCCATATCCCACGTTAAAATTCGGCACCGTATTTGGGAGATACGATTGTAATACGCAGTGGCCAGATAATTTTGTTGTGCATCCACAATGCGAACAAGCTCACCTTGTTCGGGATCTCCATCTCTTTTTTCAATTGCGCCTGAAAATATCCAAGGGTGTTTCTTCTTGACCGGTTTTTCTCGCCCCTTTTTGAGGGTAATAGTTATTTGTGGGGTTTCATTCATAAATTAGTTTGTGGCCGTAACTTGAGTTAACGACCCTTTCTTTTATTTCATCCGTAGGCGAACAAATCCATCGTAAAGTGCTTGAATAATGGCACCATATCGAGAGGCTTGCCCTGGGCCGTTATAAAGTGAAGCAAACGTTTCAAAATCGAGCCGTTTTAAGGCGGTCATTTTCCGTTCGTCGGTGCCGGGACCCTTCACAAAATCAAAGAAGCCGATAATTTGGTTGGCTTCGCTGCTGCTAAAAGCATCAAACATTTGTAAAACTGATTCAAACCCAACGGTGTGATGATTAAAGCCCATGATTTGCGGTGCCCCCATGCTGATGGATAGCTTCGCGGCAACCTCGTCTAGCGTTGTTGCAAAGGTGAAGGCGTCCCATTCTGTATCTTGGTTGCCGTGAAACGACATAAACTCACCAGATGCCGTAGGACGCCATTTGTGTCCTTGCCAAATCATGCGGCTGCTATATTGAAAATGCTGATTAAATTTATCGGGATTGAATTGCCCCCATTTGCTCCAGAAGATGTGATTTTCAAACCGAATGACCATACGGCCGTTTCTAAATGCATCTCCACCTGATTCAGCTACAAACACAGCGACCGCCACTCCTGGGTCAATGCCGAGGCGACTGGCTAGGGCGGCAAACAGTCCGCCAAATCGATTCCACGTGTTAGCAATTAATTTGTCAGAGTTCGTCATTGAAGAGGAGATTAAAATTTTGTCGCTGTCAGCGGGGGCATGCGGGGTGTTTTCTAAGTCAGGCAGCTCGCCATCACCGCCGCGGTCGATGAACCCACCGCCTGCGTTTTCATCGTCAAGCTGGATGAAGCCGCTGTGAACATACCCTTCCTGTCGGTTGGCAGTTACTTTAAACCAGACGCCTTCGGTATCTAGGATTGTAACTTTGGTGTTATACGGCAGCTCGACCAAGATTCGGTCGGCTGTAGATGGGCCTGCCCGTAAGTTGAGGATATCAATGGTGCGCCCCGTTTTTGTGTTTGTAGGGACGGGCATGGTGGTTTTATCAGGCGTTTCGTTTGGGCCATCTTCTAACGCAATAAACTCTGCGGAAACAAAGCCCTGTTGGCCATTGACATCAACTTTGTACCATGTCCCCCATTGCTCGAGGAGATTAACGGCCGTTCCTGTGCGTAAGAGCCGCCGAACGGCAAACTGCTGTCCGGGACCCATTCTTAAATTGATCGACGTGGTTGTTCGCCCTTTAGCCCCGGGTGGGGTTGTTGCGCCAGAAGATGCCGTTGAAACATCAAGCGTCACAAAATCTTCATGGACAAAACCCTGCTGTCCATTGGTAGACACCTGGTACCAACTTCCTTGCTTACCTTGAATATCAAGCGAGGCAAAAGCGGGCAAAATAGTCACAACGGTGCTAGTTGTGTTAGGCTGCGAGCGTAAATTTAAAGCTGTTGTTGTTCGTCCTGAACTCATAAAACTCTACTTCTTTTTGTTGTCCAAAAAATTGGTGATTTATACGCTTCGGTGCTGTTGGTCACTGTCTTGTGCCTCAATCAATAAATCTAAGGCGTGGGGCAACACGGGCAAAAGAAATTCTAAATTTTCCTGGACAGCTTTAGGGTTCCCAGGCATATTGATAATGAGCGTTTGTTTACGAATGCCTGCGACTGCCCTAGAAAGCATCGCGTGTTGAGTGATTTTTAAGCTTTCTGCGCGTACCGCTTCCGCTAACCCAGGGGCTTCTCGCTCAATGACGCGTTTTGTTGCTTCGGGGGTAATATCACGGGGAGAAAAACCCGTGCCACCCGACGTCAGCAACAGGTTGACGCCCTCATCGCTCCAGTTTGTTAAGGTTTCAACGATTTGCTCAAATTCATCTGGCACGATTGCTTCATGCGTAATATGCCAGTTTGAGTATATTTTTAATTTTTCTTGAATAATTGGGGCGCTTTTATCTTCGTATTCCCCACGAGAGGCTCGGTCACTAATGATGAGGATGCCAACTTTCATAGGCTCAGGCTAACAGATTGTTTAGGGTAGTTGATAAGACATCTGGAGAGTATGGTTTTAACAAAAAGGTTGATGCACCAAGTTCAAGTGATTCTTCTTCGCGACGGTAATCCCCTGAGCTCATAACAACCACGCAGTCTGCTTTGGCGTTTGTTTCTCCTTCACGGATTTTGGTCAATAAGTCAAGCCCACTGACGCCCCTTGCTAGATTGATATCAATAACGTATGCACTAATATTTTCTGTTGTTGCTTCAAGCGCTTGTTCAATATCGGCGCAGCTGTGAACTGTGAAGCCATCCAGTTCTAGAAGCATTTTCAATAAGCCGGCATTTGTTGGGTCGTCGTCTACTACAATTACACTACTCATATATTCCTTACAGTTTTACCGATGTTTTTACGAGCCTTTTCCTAACGATGCGATACCACGCACGACACCGACAACGCTAACGCCTGCTTTAATAAGGTCGTTTGTTGAAATTTGGGGTGGACCACCTTCAGACTCTTCTGCATTTTTGGCTAGCAAGTAAGCAGCCCCTAATCCAACAGCCGCACCAACGGCCGTTCCCATCAGTAAGAATTTATTTTTCCAATTTTGATCTTGTTCAATTTGAGACACTGTGTCACTCCTCGACTGATCTGTTTATGAGACGCTGAACGGCTCGTTCAATCGACTCAAGCCAAGCGTTAAACTGAATAATAGGTTGGACAGCTTTGGCTAAAATGTCCTGAAACTTTGACAGAAATGTATCACTTCTTGTTTCAACTTGCCATGTAAATCTTTGAACTAAATTACCCTGTTGAGGCGGATCGCTTTCCTGTTTCTTTTTTCGCTGTTGAACAAGCCAGTAGATTAGACCGCCTAAACTAATGGGTCCCAACAAGCCGATCGCCACAAGCGGGATTAAAATTAGGATAAGTATGAGGTCAGCCATACCGGAAACGGCCGTTAATGTTGATTCGGCTCGCCCCCCAAACGTAAGCCACACCAAAAAGCCCATTACAACTAAGACGATTGCCGTAAAAAGCCCAATTGGCAGATAGACAAAAAGCAAATTAAAGCGCTTTAATGCGCGCGTTCTTTCGAGCTGTTGGGGTGTAGGCTGATAAACTGACTGACCGGTTGACGTTAGTTCGCTCATAATAGTTTGTTGCTTTGGTACCAAAGCACATCAATATGCCTTGTTCGGGAAAATTCAACAAGATTCGTATAGCGGCATATTTATCAATAATCGCCCCAATTTTAGCACATTCAAAACGCGTTGCGTATGTTGATTAATAGGTGATGTGGTTCAATTTTTGAACCACATCATGACCTACTTACCTAAGTTTACTCTTCTATCGTAAAGCTATGGGTTATCTTAGCCACCCCTTTAATAGTGGCCGCAACTGAGCAATACTTCTCTTCAGATAGCTCAATGGCCCGCTCTACCTTTTTCGGATCAAGGTCGTCCCCTTTTAAAGTGTACGTTAAATGTATATCTGTAAATTGATAAGGTGGCTCTGGTGCTTGCTCACCGTCTACATGGACATACAAGTTGTGTAAAACCTGTCGCTGTCTGCCTAAAATCATCACAACATCATATGCTGAGCAAGATGCCAGACTGATTAATAACAAATCAGACGGTTTTAATCCTTTCCACTCTTGCCAATCTGGATTATCGTCGGGCCAAGACCCAGATAGGACGACGTGACCGAAACTGTCTCGGCCAATAAACATTTGACTTCCTTCACCGGCCCATTTTACTGCAATATTTCCCATTTTGAGATCTCCTACTACTGTTTCATCTAGCCTAACTTGATGGGTAAAGTTCCCTAGAAAGGTAGATGAAATAACAGGTTCTGTTCATTTTATTAATAGAACGCTAGTTGAATTTTCCACACGTTAGATGAGTTTTTACGGCCGTATTCTTACCTCGAACATCGACCTAATGTAGCCGATGATGGCTCACCCGTTGTCGGGTCGTAACATTGGCAAAAAGAGGTTGGTTCGCCTTCCCCATCCCACATCAAATAATTAATGGATGTAATGGCGCAATCG
>JBCCFD010000489.1:0-5805 GCA_039029915.1 Chloroflexota bacterium | reverse complement strand
TCCAGCCGGTAGAAGCAGCAAACATTGAGAATACGGTTTGACCGTAAGCGCCAGAACCTGGGTAGTCAGCACCGTAACCATGTTGAACGATGTCAGAAGCGTCAAAGTCAGCGCTCAAAGCGTTGTTGCCAGCAGAGTCGAGGGTTAACTTGGCCATAATTTCGCCGAAGGTACCACCGTCTGCTGGGTTCCATGTGGCGCTGTTGAGTTCTTCTTCAGAAACGCCAGCGGCTTCAAGCATATCTTTGTCATAGATAACGGCAACGGTGTCCCAGTCTTTTGGCAGACCGTAACGAGCGCCATCACGTGTCCAGAGCTGCTCGAGTTCACCGAGGTAGATGCTGGTGTCAACATTGTCACGTTCAACCCAAGGTTGGACGTCCAAAATTTGGCCGAGGCTCACAAATTCTGGGTATTTGGCGAGGTGGTTGGTGAAGACGTCAGCAGCGCCGCCAGCCACCATTTCAGTTTGAAGGTTGGTCCAGTAGTCGCCCCAACCGATGTTTTCAACGGTGACCACGATATTTGGATTCATTTCGTTGAAGTTAGCAGCACATTCTTCGTACGCTGGGAATTGGTTGATGTCCCAGTTGATGTAACGAATCTCAGCGACTTCATCTTCGAGGTCAGAAGCGGAAAGGCCGGCAGACCCTTCATCTTCATCCATTTCCTCATCCATCTCTTCGTCCATTTCTTCATCCATTTCTTCATCGGATGAATCAGATGACTCAGTGGTATCTGGTTCATCTGCTGGGGCTGGATCATCACCACCACCACAGGCTACGAGTACGAAAGCCAAAAACAGCAGTGTGAACCAATAAAGCGTTTTACGATATTTATGCATGGTTCTTCTCCTTGCAGGTTGCAACTCAATGCCGGATGAGGATTGAGCTGCTCATAAATAATGGTTTTTGAAACAACGACCGTATGGCGATTTACGAAATTAGCACCTAATCAACTATTAGCAAAATCGCCTGATTGAGCAAATAATCGATAGGGTGCTTAAATCATAAAGTTCAACAAACGGCTGTTGTAGAAAACAAAGTTTATTTGAATCCAGTGAACTGAATTGAGTTAATGACGCGGCGTCCAACAATCATGTAAATGACCAAGACAGGAATAATGGCCAAGAACGTACCTGCCATTAATCCAGACCAGTCAGGCGTGCCTGAGGGCTGTTGTGACTGGAAGATGTTGAGGGCCACCGTTAATACACGAACGCCTTCATTACTACCGCCCACAACGAGTGGCCAGAGATATTCATTCCAAGCTTGGATAAAGGTGATAATGGCTAATGTAGTGATGGCTGGGCTACTGACCGGCAAAATAATCCTCATGAAGATAACGAAGTAGTTTGCGCCGTCAATCTTGGCTGCTTCTTCAAGCTCTTTGTTGATGCCCAAGAAAAACTGCCTAAGAAAAAAGACCGCAAAGGGCGTCATAAAGAAATATGGTGCAACGAGTCCAGCGAAAGTCTGTTGCAAATTTAGCTGGCGAATCAAAACGAAGTTTGGAATGAGCGTCACGATGCCTGGCACCATCAGCGCAGAGATGTAAACGGTGAAAAGGATGTTGCGTCCGGGAAATTTTAGCCGAGCAAAGGCGTAAGCTGCCATTGTGCTAAAAAACACCTGACCTACGGTGACAACTGAGGCAAAAATAATTGAATTTCGTAGGAAAAGGAAGAAATTGAGTCGTTGCCCTGAACCACCTGCTGCTAACCCTTCGCTTGTGCTGACGAAGCCAAGGACTCTTTGAAAGTTAAGCCAAGTAAAGTTGACGGGCAATAACGAGGTTGTGTTTTGAAAGATAGACCCCTGTGCCGTTAAGGCGGTTCTGAGGACCCACCAAAATGGGAAAAGCGTTAAAAAGATAATGATGATAAGGAAGAGCCACATAAGAATGCGGCCAATTCTAAACTGAGACCCTGCATAATTCATGAGAACAACTCCTAATAATCTGATTCATCAGCTCGCAAAATTCGAAGCTGAATAAGGCTGACGATAATGAGAATGACAAATAGCGCCATGGATACCGTTGTGGCATATCCCATATCAAACCGTTCAAAGGCTCGTTCAAAGATGAGCCAGTTGATGACTTCCGTGGCGTTAATGGGACCACCTTCAGTTGTCACCGCGATGGTGTCGAAAATTTGGAAAGACCCAATGATGGAGGTGACTAGAACGAAGGCGAGAACGGGACGGAGGAGGGGCACTGTGATTCGTATGAAGATTTGGAATTCATTGGCACCGTCGATGGCAGCGGCTTCATAGAGGGATTCTGGGATAGTTTGCAGGCCTGCAAAAATCAATAGGGCTGTATAACCGACGTGCCGCCAAACATTGACACCAGCGACTGTTGGCATGGCCTGCCTTAGATTGCCAAAGAACCCCAGCCCTTCAAAGCCAAGGAATTCGATAAACGCGTTAACAACGCCGAGGCTTGGATCGAGAAGCCAGAGGAATAACAAGGCCACGATAACATTTGGCATGAGCCAAGGTAGCAACAAAATGCCCCGAATGATAGTGCTTTTGGTGAGGCGGTCCATCATGAATGCAATGATGACAGCCAGC
Organism: Chloroflexota bacterium; assembly: GCA_039029915.1. Lineage (GTDB taxonomy): Bacteria > Chloroflexota > Anaerolineae > Promineifilales > Promineifilaceae > QQUD01. Next base: position 3,232 of record JBCCFD010000489.1, on the reverse strand, counting down.
ACTGTTTGCAAGGGGATGTTCCAAAGAACGTACTGCAGCGTAACTCGGAGTGCATTACGAAACTCGGGGTCTTGCAAAAGCCTTTCATAATTGGCAAGTCCGACATTGGTTGGTTCTGTGAGTAGATTCCAATCTGTGAAGCTGATTAGTAATCCTCGAATAGCGGGGGCGGCAAAGAACGTTGTAAACCCAATTAAGCTAGGTAAAAGAAACAGCCAAGCAACAATTGTTTCGGATTTGATTAAACGGCCGTTACGCCTCTGAGTGGATGACCCTGAATAGGGAGTTGTACTGCTCATCTATCCTTCTCCTTCCTAAAAAATGAAGATAAGCGCAATGTTGACGACAAGTCCCGTTATCGGTAACGGGAGCGGTAACGGGATTATGCCCAACAATAGAAATGTTGTCAAGAATTGGGTGTTTTTTGGTTCATTTTGGATATTTCTTGGCAAAAATTCCTCTGGTTTGTTTTGTATTGTACCTGTTATTGACTTATTTTGCCTTAATATCAAATGTCTTGACATTAAGATATTTGATGATAAGATAAGCGTATGGGCACAAAATTTAAAGGAACAATAGCTGAGCGAGCCGCTTTAAATGCATATATCAAACTATCGCGTGCTTCTGAGGCTGTGAATCAACAGATCAACGATCATTTGAGAGAACATCAGCTCACTATCAGCCAATTTGGCGTTTTGGAAGCGCTTTATCATTTAGGGCCGTTGCAACCGCGTCAACTAGGCAGCAAGATTCTAAAAAGTAGCGGAAATATGACTCTGGTGATTGACAATTTGGTAAAACGAAAGTTGGTTAAGCGCGAACGGCGCGAAGACGATCGTAGACGAGTGGATATCAATTTGACAGAAAAAGGGTACGCTTTGGTTGCCAATATTTTGCCGAGTCACGTTGAGGGTGTTGTTGAAACATTCTCAGCCCTTTCGGACACAGAATTGGTTATCTTTGGTGATCTTTGCAAAAAGCTTGGCTTAAGTGTTCCGAAGATTCTAAATTGAAAACCGTGTTAGATAAAAGCTTCAGAACCTCGGAGAAACGAAGTTTGGAGCCGTTGTTTTATTCAAAACTGGCACTTCGTGTCACGTAGCTTAACCTGTTGTTCTTTTCCTAGACGGCATTATTGCCAATATTTAGAGGATGTTATGAAACCAATACAAGGATTGCATCATATTACGGCCGTTTCTAGCGATCCGCACCGTAATGTGCAATTTTATCACCATGTCTTAGGCCAGCGATTGGTCAAAAAAACTGTTAACTTTGACGACCCTGGAACCTATCATTTTTACTTTGCAGATGAAGTAGGCAGCCCCGGCACAATTATGACCTTTTTTCCGTGGCAGCGAATGCGCCCTGGCGTTTTAGGTAACGGTGAGACGAGTCATGTTGGCTATGCCGTTCCTGTGGGGTCACTTGATTATTGGCGGGAAAGACTTAAGGCGCATGGCGTCACCTATGGCCAATCACAAATCCGGTTTGGTCAAACAGTCTTGCCATTTAAAGACCCTGACGGAATGAATTTAGAGCTGGTTGAGTCCGCCGAGCCGGCGACAATTTCACATTGGACAAACGGGTCGGTGCTTGCCGAGAAAGCCCTTCGCGGATTCCATAGCGTGACGCTTTTGTTAAGTGACGTCGAAGCCACAGGGTCATTGCTAACTCAATTTTTAGGCTATGAATTTGTGAGTCAGGAAGGGAATCGTCATCGCTATCGAGCGGCTGGCAATGATCTTGGCCTTTACGTTGATTTATTGCACCGTCCTGATGGGCAAAACGGCCGTTTTGGGGCGGGGTCTATTCACCATATTGCCTTCCGCACCGTAGACGATAGTGAACAACAGGAATATTTACAGCTGCTGCGCCGGGCTGGCTTCCAAGTGACGCCTGTGCAAGATCGGCAATATTTCCATTCGATTTATTTCCGCTCCCCAGGTGGGGTCTTGTTTGAGGTCGCTACAGATGCACCGGGTTTTTTGTATGATGAACCGGTAGCTGAACTGGGCCAAAGTTTAAAGTTGCCCCCTTGGTTAGAGTCTCAACGAGCGCAAATTGCTGAGAGATTGCCTGAAATTTCATTAGACGAAGGACAAGCCGCATGACGCAACATTCAGATCCACACGGCAGTATGCCTCATCAAACGGCAGGTTTGCCTTTGGCGTCTGCCCAGGCGGCCATGATTTTGGTGCATGGGCGTGGGGCAACGGCCGTATCAATCTTAGATCTGGGGCAAGCCTTACCCCATCCCGAAATGACGTATGTTGCACCTCAGGCCAGCCAAAACACGTGGTATCCCTATAGTTTTTTAGCCCCAATTTCTCAAAATGAACCGGGCATCTCATCAGGATTGGCAAAGGTAGGTGCTTTGTTTGAGATGGTGCAAGATGCTGGCATCCCAGCCGAGAAGATTATTTTAGGTGGATTTTCGCAGGGGGCCTGCTTGGCCTCCGAATTTTTGGCCAGAAATCCTCAACGCCTTGGGGGCTTGCTCGTTTTTAGCGGTGGAGTGATTGGCCCGTTGGGTATGGCGCGAAATGATGCTGGGAATTTAGAAGGCACGCCTGTTTTCATTGGCTGTAGCGATGTTGATTTTCACATCCCTGTTGAGCGTGTTGAGGAAACGGCCGTTGTTTTTCAAAAGCTCGGTGCCAATGTGAATAAGGTGATCTATCCAGGCATGGGACACACCATAATTCAGGATGAAATTGACCAAGCGATGAAGATTGTGGCGGGCGTATAAATTGTAAAGCGTGGTCTTCGTATTGGTTAATTGGATGACCTGCCTCCTACCACTTGCCACTCTGCAACTTTGCCACTTTTTATAAGGAGAACTAACATGAAAAAATTACAAACTCAAGGCGTACACCACATCACTTTTGTGGGAGCTGACCGGCAAACGTCTATTGATTTTTGGGAAGGCGTGCTGGGCATGCCGATGATCTTTGAACAACCGAATTTAGACGTGCCCGAAGAAAACCATTTGTATTTTGATCCAGGAGACGGCCGTTTAATCACCGTGTTTACCCACGAAAGCCGCCAACCTGATCCCACACCAAACCCTGAGGGCATTGGTAATTTGCAACATATCGCCTTTGCTGTCTCTCGAGCGACCTACAAACAGGCCAAAGCCCGACTGGATGCCCGAGGCGTTAAAAATACGGGAGAAGTTGATCGCGGCTTTATGGATTCGCTTTATTTCCGTGATCCACTTGGGCAGCTGGTT
>JBCCFD010000488.1:0-5809 GCA_039029915.1 Chloroflexota bacterium | reverse complement strand
TCAGAAACTTCTTTAATTGCTCGGTCATTACAATCGGAAGAGTGCCTGATTGTGGACGATTTCAGGCTCTTCCACTCGCTATGGGCGTGCCGTTGCCCTTTCAGATGGTCAACTCTTTGTTGGATCACCGTACAAAGAAATAAGCAATGTTCCTCAAGCAGGTTTGGTTTATCTTTATAAAAAATTAGATAACGATGCGCCCGTTGGGGACAATACTCACCTCTTTTTGCCCATAATGCATAAATAAGGGAAACTAAGTTCCTATTTTAAATAAAGCGACGGCGACAAACTTCGTTCCCTCAAAATCCCAAAGCTTTTATCTAACAAGGTTCGCATTTTAGACACTTCTGAACATTTATGTGAACGGAAAAAAGATATGAAAAATAGATAGCTTCTTTCCGTTTGCCTAAATGTTTATCGTGCCCTTTGCAAAGTATTCATAAGGAGTTGAATCAATTGAAGCGCATCGAAGGGATTATCAACTACACGATAATCTGATGTTCATACGGCCGTATCATGAATAGGTGATTAACTTCCATTGTGATCGACCTTACCTTTTAGAAAATCAAGGTTGTGTTCAAACAATTAGGAGGAACATTTGTATAAACATTCGCCTATATCAATTAGCATTATTGCGTCTAATACAGACAATCGGCATCAATCCTTATTTTCATTTCTAAAAAGAACATCAAGTCAACTCACAATTTCAACAAGCATCCCCCAAGACTTCGGTGATACTGATGTCGTAATGATTTCGGATTCCAAGTTACCCTCTGCAGCTGAGTGGGAGCGCATATCTGGATTTGTTTCTCATGGAGGTGGATGTTTTACATTTTCATCACCAGAACAATGGCAATTGCCAAGCCTTTTTGGAGTCCAACCCTGTGAAACGGAAACTTTTGGTGAGTTTCGTAACCTTTTTACTGATAAAAGCAATTGTATTGCTCAGCGACTGCCGGATTATTTTTATGCTCGGGGCCTTTTCCAACCGCTAGAAATCCATAGTAGTTCAGCAGAAATTGTGTTGTACGCAGATTGGCGATATAAACACAAACCAATGCTTGTTACCAATAGGCACGATAGAGGTTTAACGGCCGTTACCACTATTCTCGAGACAACAAACCCCATATTCCAGCAAATCATCTATCGCCTTTTACGCCAGCTTAGCGGAGAAAAAGCACCTCAAGAATCAATTGGCGTTGGCTTATTGGGATATGCCCCTTCAGTAGGTTTGCTACACGGCTCTGGAGCCGCAGCGACCGTTGGCATGAACCTAAAAATGGTGTGCGATCTTAGTGAGCGCCGTTTGTCATCTGCTAAAGCTACGTTTCCAGACGTCGAGCTGACAAAGGATGCTGAAGCATTGGGAAATTCGCCAGATGTTGATTTGGTTATTATTGCCACACCCCCAAACTCGCACGCCAATTTAGCTAAAAAAATGTTACAAAGCGGTAAGCATGTCATCTGTGAGAAACCACTGGCCCTAACAGTTGATGAAGCAGAGTCGATGCAAGCAACGGCCGTAAAACACAACCGCCATCTAAGCTGTCATCAAAATCGCCGCTGGGATAGTGACTATCGGATGATAAAGCAAGCAATTGTCGATCACCTCATTGGGAAGCCATTTTATCTGGAAACATTCGTCGGGGGGTATGGTCATCCATGTGGATTTTGGCATTCTCACGATGCGGTTAGCGGTGGCACCACTTACGACTGGGGCGCTCACTACCTCGATTGGATGCTTGATTTGATGCCTGACGAAATTTCGGGCGTCATTTGCACTCGCCAAAACAGATTGTGGCACGATATAACAAACGCAGATCGGGAACGCATCCAGCTTCGCTATAAAAACGGAGCTGAAGCCGAGTTTACACACTCCGATTTAGCCTATATACCGAAGCCAAAATGGTACATGGTCGGTACGGAAGGAGCAATCGTTGGGCATTGGCGTGAAATGAGTGCTTACCAACCCGATCCTATTCAATTTTATCAAAAACATGATATTCCCTCGGCTGAAATGGGCGCGGATATTCAAGTCAAGCGACGAGATAAACGAGGCCAATTGTTCGAGCAAACGCTTCCTGAACCTAAACGAGATCCATTTCCATTTCACAAGAATTTAGCCGATTATTTATTGCTAGGCGAGCCGCTCGAGGTGCCACTGACGCACTCCATGCGGGTGGTCTCTGTTCTGGAAGCAGCCAAGCGGTCAGCTGAAAACGGAGGCCGTTTAGAAGATGTTAAAATCTAATCAAGGGGCACGGCGCAAAGCAAAATGATTGGTTGGGGTGTTTTAGGAAATGCGACCATTGCGCGACTGGCGGTAGTTCCGGCGATTGCTCATTCTAGCAACGGCCGTATTGTCACGATCGGCAGTCGGTCACTCGACCGCGCTAAACAGTTAACCGACTCGCTTGGCGGCACCCCTGTCTCCGACTACGAAGCCGTACTGGCCGACCCCGCTGTGCAAGCTGTTTATATCCCCCTGCCCAACCACCTGCATAAAGAGTGGACCCTCAAAGCGTTAAGCGCCGGCAAGCACGTGCTTGTTGAAAAACCATTTGCCATGAACAGCGCTGAAGCAACTGAGATGGTTCAGGCAGCTAAAGCTCAGCAACTTCATTTGGCCGAAGCCTTTATGTGGCGGCATCATCCCCGCTCTCAGCAAATTTACCAGCTGGTTTCATCAGGCAAGCTGGGCAAAATTGGCTCGATTCGAGCAGCGTTTACGTTTCCCGTCCAGCCAAATGCTCAAAACGGCCGTCTTTTTTCCGCCGAGATGGGGGGTGGCTCGCTGTGGGATGTAGGGTCATACGGCGTCAGTCTCGCCAGATGGATGTTTGGTGCAGAACCGGTTTCTGTGTCTGCACAAGCCGTTTGGAATGAGGCCGGGGTTGATATTAACTTTGTCGGTAGTTTGGCATTTGAATGTGGCGGGCTTGCCGTGGTTGAAAGCGGCTTTCAGTCAGCGCTGCAGCAAACGTATTCAATTTTAGGGGATAAAACGGCCGTTGAATTTAACCAGCACGATGCCTTCATTCCCAAAGGTAACACAGCCATCTTTTCGTTGCGGCCATTTGACAAAGAAACAGGTCAAGAAATTACGGTCAAAAACGTTGATCAATACCAACTCATGGTTGAAGATTTTGCAGATGTTATTTTAGGAGAGAAGCAGCCTCGCTTTTCCCCTGAGGACAGCATCAGGCAGATGCAAGTGTTGGACGCGCTTAAATTAGCAGCCCAGACGGGTAAGGCGATATCTCTCCAACAAAAAGGGAACCTATAAATGAATAATGTTATATCTCCCCAAGAAAAACATCTTGATATTGGATTCAAGATGAATATCCGTGAATGGACACCCCAATCAACAGCGACACAGACCCCATTTTTATTGATTCACGGCCTATCAAGCAATGCCAGAACGTGGGATGGGGTCGCTCGGGAGCTTGCCCAAGCGGGCCATCACGTCATTGCTATCGACCAGCGAGGACACGGCCGTTCAGAAAAGCTCCCGGTTACAGCAGGCTACGATTTTGACACCATCACAACCGATATCGTTAATTTAATAAAGGTTTTAGGCTGGGAAAAACCGCTCATCGCTGGACAATCGTGGGGAGGCAACGTGGTGCTAGCCTTTGGTGCCAAGCATCCTGGCATTGCCAAAGGACTCATATTTGTAGATGGTGGTTTTTTTGATGTGAAGAAGCGGGCACCAGTATGGGAAGAAGCGTATGAGATGTTTAAACCGCCCCATTTAGAAGGGGTTCCTCGCGTTCAGATGCAAGAAAGAATGCGCCAGTTTCAGCCCGAATGGAGCGATGAAGGCATCGAAGCCACGCTTAACAATTTTGAAACACGGCCCGACGGTACAATTAAGCCTTGGTTATCGCTAGATAGGCACATGTCTATTTTTCGAGCCATGTGGGAACAAGACCCGCCATCTTTATATCCACAAGTCCAAGAACCAGTTCTTATATTCCCAGCGGGCAATGCGCAAGAAGATGAAAAGCGACATATGGTTCAGCAAGCTCAATCTAATATTCCCGATGTGACGGTGCACTGGTTTGACCACACCGCTCACGATATTCACGTGCATCGACCCGTTCAATTGGCTCAGCGCATGCTTAACTGGCAGCGAGACAAAAATCTGTAGAGGAAGATAAATGATCGATCCAGGCATTGTTTGTTTATTGGGTGGGGGCGCCTCTATTCCTGCAAGTGGTAAAACACACGAATATTTGGCCCAACAGCTTCCACGCAGCCCTCGAGTAGCTATCTTAGAGACCCCGGCTGGGTTTGAACTTAATTCTGATATTGTGGCAGGCAAATTAGCTACATTTATGCAAAAGCGGCTGCAAAATTATGCTCCGCGCATTGAAATTATTGCCGCTAGGAAAAAAGGAACCCCCTTTAGCCCAGATAACCATGATATCGTCGCCCCAATCTTATCAGTTGATGAAATTGTACTGGGCCCGGGCAGTCCAACTTACGGGGCCAAACAGCTCAAAGACAGCCTTGCTCTTGACTACATCAAAGCACGCCAGTGGCAAGGGGGCACGCTCCTTATTTCAAGTTCAGCCACGCTTTCATTCAGTCAATTCACGATGCCGGTTTACGAAATTTACAAGGTAGGGGAAGAGCTTCACTGGAAAAAGGGGGTCAACTATTTTGCTGATTACGGCTTAGATTTAACCATTGTTCCCCACTGGGATAACAATGATGGCGGAACTGAACTAGACACAAGCCGCTGCTATGTGGGTCAAGCTCGATTTGATCCTTTATTTGACATGTTACCCAAGCAACAAACAGTTTTAGGCCTCGACGACCACACCTCCGTTAATCTTGATTTCCGCAATGGTACTGCTACTGTTGTTGGCGCTCGTTCAATCACCATCATTCGGGATGGTAACATCAAGGTATTTAAGGTCGGTGAACAGTTTTCCATTGATGAATTTGGAGCCTGGCATCTGCCCGAGGAATCTTTACTCTCTGAGGAGGTATGGCTCGCTGCAAAAGAAGGGTGGCAAGCGCGGCTTGAGGCAGATGCCAAGCCTGCCCCCCCGCTGGAGGTTGTTACATTAGCCGATCAGCGAAAATCTGCCCGTGCCAATAAAGATTGGGCATTAGCTGACCAATTAAGAACGGCAATTGAGACTACGGGGTGGTCCGTTCGGGACACACCGAATGGCTATGAGCTTGAGCCTCAATAGGATTGATTATCCCAAAGACCGAATTTTCTCTGGTTTGAGGTGTAATAAGCATCGCTGGTCGGCATGATCTAACCAATCTTGCAGCACCGCTTGAGTTTCCGGCGGCGTCATATCCCAATATCGATGTGCCAGTTTGGTCATTAGCTCGCTGGTATCCACATCTTTAATTTCAATTTTCCCCTCAAATAGAATCCAAGCCTCTGGCTCACCAATATCATTCACGACCAGCATCGAGGCTCGAGGGTCGTTCTGAAGCCGCTTAACCTTTTGAGAGCTTTTATCGGTAAAAATAGACACGGCTGTTCCGTCCCAGTCAAACCAAATAGGAACGGCCGTTGGCGCTCCATCAAGCGTTAATGTTGTCAAAATACCCAGTCGCGTCTTCGCCAAAAAAGCCTCTCGCTTCTTTTCATCCATCGGTTTCATGCTTTTACCCCTTTCTTTTTAAATCGATATATGTGAAAACCAAAAAGCATTTTTAAGAAGCAATCATTGGTTATTGGTGTTCACATGAAAATTCTACCGAATGCACCCAAACCACACAAAATCAGGCTTTGACAAACGGCCGTAACAAAAGTATGATTCCATATCTTGGATTT
>JBCCFD010000487.1:0-5816 GCA_039029915.1 Chloroflexota bacterium | reverse complement strand
TCCCCCATAATTTGGCATTGACTCACGATCAGGCTGTGAACGGCCGTTACCGCCTCAGCATCATCAGCCACCCAGCGAGGAATATCCACTCGGGCAATTTGCCTATCAGATGTGGTCGGATTGAGATAGAAAAAGCAGATTTCATGACTCGGATCAATCGCGCTGAACTGTTGATTGGGGGGAGAAATATTGACAAAAACGCGGCTTCGCTGACCGGGTCCCAAAATTTGACTAAACAGGTCCCGATCGGTGATGCCTCCAGTGGCACTTCGTTTTCCTAATGATTTCCAATCAAAAAAATCATCTTTGAGCCCTTCTAAGCTGCGTAATAAGGTCGTCACGTAGCTTGTGCCAGGGCGGTCAATATAGCCGGCCAATAGCGCGTCTGCCGCATGCATTGAGGCCATATGTTTATTCCACTCTGTCACAACGGAGTTTTCAGCCTCGCCCGCGCTGCCAATGGGCCAATAAAGTAAGCGCTGATCGAGCAGGGACAGCATTGGGCCTTCCAAATGACGATGTTTGACAGACTGCTTGGCCAGCATTTGAATTTCAGCTTCATCCCGTTCAATGCTGACATCTCCACTGCTGAAATCAAACTCATCAATTTTGTCCTCATCTGGATAAACGAGAGTGGGAATTGAAAAGATGTCTGGCTGTTTACCTTGTCCGTGATGATAAACAATACCGCCCACATTGACTAAATAATATTGGTAAGCAGCGTGTCGATCGGGCAAGATTTGGGAACCATCAACAGCAATAATGGTGGCCAGTTCAGGTGGAGGTGGTGGGGAAACGGCCGTATTCAGCGGCTCACTATCATCCAGAGGGCCAGCTGAACGGTAAAACTTTTCATCAGCCTTCTTCGCAGCGTACCGCAACGCCTCTTCAATACGAGACCAGTCGGTCGCATACTCGTTTAACGTTTGCTGATAGATCGTTGTTTGCGTTTCTTGTCTTTGGCGACGTCTGGCCGCGGTTTGGGCCATTTTCTCTAAATCGGCCGTTAGCTTTTCAAATTCAAGCGTCATGCGGTGAGTGTAGCACAGATGGTCTACGGGCGAAAGGCAGAGGCACGAAGGATAACGGTTTTTCAGTAAAAAGAAATATAACCAAAAAAGGTTCGGTTATTCTCTAAATGGAACGCGGATGACACGGATTACGCGGATAAAACAGATGAAAATCAGCGAAATCAGCGTTCTATATTTGTGCACTTTTTCAAACACTGAAAAACCGTGGATGAAGGATAAGCTGGAGGGCGGAGCTAGAGCTAGAGGAGGGCAGTAATTATTATTTATTTTGGTCAGTCATCATAAAACCCTTCGGTAACAAAACGCCCCAGCGCATTGGCCACCCCAAACTGAAACGCCTCAACCCGCGTGATCAGATTACCTGTTAAGGCACCTACCGCCCCTTCTTTTTGCTTGCTATTGTGGTCGTGAAGTAAGTCATCCATCACATCACCCAACTCTTCACCCGCCAGCACGCGGTCACTGATTATCTTAGGCAACGGCAGCCGGCCACAGCCACCAAGGCCAAAACGGCCGTTTTTATCCACCGCCGCCACCCAGCCCATCAGCAACAGGCCTCCAGCCCACGGATGCACACCACCTTCAAGCCCAAAGCCAAAATCAGCGTCCAGTGCCTCACGCGCAGCCAAGGCTCGATTCTTTGAGCCTTCAATCGTCTCCTCATCGCTCATGGGCATATCGCTAACGCCAGATGGCACGGCTACCCCCTCAACAGTGCACTCAGGCCAGACGCGTGCGACGATGTTGGAAACGGCCGTAATCTTCACCGGATTCATTGAACCAACAGCTATTTTCACGTTGTTTTTAACCTATTTCTATCTTTGTAACGGCTTCAAAATCGAGGTTTTCTTCACTACCCAAAACTGTTTCTAATGCCATTTGCGCAAACTGGAAAAAGGCACGTAAATCGTCAATGCGTTCCAAGTAAAAGCGAGCCAATTCTTGATCCTCAGGAGACAGTTCCCCTTCTGCTTTTTGCAGTTTTTCAACGCTTTCACTTAAAACTTGAATGGCGATCATCACTTCGCGCCGCTCACGACTGTTTAGCACATTGCGAATAACCTGCCACAAATCATGTTCCGCCGAGTAATACTTTTTGCGCTCACCGCGCACCCACACCTCTTTCGCCATCCCCCAGCGCTCTAAGTCGCGCATGTTCATGCTGACCGAGCCTTTGCTAATGCGCAATCGAGCGACCAAATCATCAAGGGATAACGGTCCCGGATTCATGAGCAACGTACCATAAAGCCGACCCATCACTTCACTAAATCCAAAAAACCCGGCTAATCTTCCAAGACCAGCGACTGTACTATCATTTACACCTGTGAGACTATCGTGCATAAACACCCCTGCGTTCAAAACGTTTTGAAAGTTATGATGATGTTAACAACATTTAAAACGAGCGTCAATATAGCTTAGTCTATATTTATTTTTCCATTGTTGGGGAATTTGATGTCAAGAAGAACGCAGAGGGCGCAGAGTTTATTGTTTTCTCTGCGCCCTCTGCGTTTTTACTTCAATTTTTTAACAAGGAGCAGCCACTCACAGGATGTGTGCTGTCTCAGGTTTCCAAACCGAGCAAGCTGGCGCGGTGGGACACCACCAAAACTGGTTTTTTTCTAGGCGCTCCTACTTTACATAACCATTCATCACATAATGAGAAACGGTTTCAGCCATTAACGAAACACCGTTGATCATCGACCGTTCGTCAAAGTCAAATTTTGGATGATGATGGGGGTACGTATAACCTTTTTCTTCATTTCTGGCCCCAATAAAGAAGTAACAGCCAGGAATCTCGTCAAGGAAAAAGCCCATATCTTCTGATGCCATCGTGCGGCGAGGATTAATTTTATCTTCCCCAAAAATTTTAACGGCCGCATCGTGCACAATTGCCGTGGGTTCGGGAGAATTAACGACCGCTTGAACAATCGCAATCGTTTCCATGGTGACTTTGCAGTTAAACGCAGTCGCCATCTGAGTCGCCATTTCTAAAATGCGACGATAAACCAAGCGATGCAGCTCGTTATTATAGCTTCGGACTGTCCCTTTTAGCAGGGCTTTATCTGGGATAACGTTAAATGTGGTGCCCGCCGTAAATTGCCCAATTGATAAGACAACGCTCTCTTGAGGATCGATGTTGCGACTAGTGATGCTCTGCAGGGCTGACACAATATGTGCGGCTGCCAAGACAGGGTCTGTCGCTAAATGAGGGGCAGCTCCGTGTCCACCAACTCCTTGAACCGTTAATGTAAATACGCTTGAGGACGACATGGTTGGCCCTTCAACAATACGCACATTGCCATACGGTTCAGGGGTCCAAAGGTGCATCGCAAAGGCATAGTCTGGACGGGGATTTTCTAAAACGCCATCAGAGATCATGGCAAATGCGCCACCAAGCCCTTCTTCAGCCGGTTGGAACACAAATTTGAGAGTGCCCTTAATTTTATCTCGATGCTTGGCCATGATTTTAGCAAGCGCCAATCCCATCGACATATGACCATCGTGACCACAGGCGTGCATAACGCCATCATTTTTAGAGATATATGAAACGTTATTTTCTTCTTGAATGGGTAGCGCGTCCATATCGAAACGAAGCATAATGACCGGCCCTTCGGTCGGCCCATCAAGCAAGCCCACAACCCCAGTTTGACCAATGCCTCGCTGAACTTCATATCCGAGTTCTCCCAATTTTTCGGCGACAATATTGGATGTTCGTGTTTCGTGAAATCCAAGCTCTGGATAACGATGAAAGTCTCGTCTGACTTGAACCATTTCATCAAACAGTTCATGTGCTTCTTGTTTGAAATCAGGGATGTTTGACATGATTTACCTACACTCTCTACATCTTCCAGCTATCATTTTGGCACACCGTTGCGACCCAAGCGCGAAAATACAGATACGACGTCTTTGTCTTTAATGGATTGCGTTCAAAATTATTTGCTGATGCGGTGTAAACGGCCGTAATAGCCTAATTACAATGGATACCTTTGCCTACAAAGATAAAGTATAACAGGGGCAATCGATTATGATCTGTCGTTTACGAAGAGTTCACACTGGTTTCACTCCCCATTTACTCCCATCCCCCCCAAGATGTACTACTTTTAGCGTTGTTTTTGATGAAATTTTATAAACCCATGCAGTTCAGGAGGTACGCAGTATGACACTTTCATTGGGTAATTTGTTTTTTTTACTATTTGTTGTTTATTGTCTTGGTTTTTTGACGACTCCGTTTTTGATCTTCACCTTTCTAAATAGCCCAAATCAAATCACACAACAAGAAAATAGATGATTTTAAACGACCATTCGTTTCGATGCTAACAAACCAAAATCGTACAAAAAGGCATCGATGATTAAATCATTAGCGCCTTTTTGGGGAGCTTTCAAGGCAGCTTGATTGGTTATCTTTATGTGCCAGTTCAGATTATCCAGAAAAATGATGAACGTAAGGTCATAGCATGCTATGACCTTACCACAGGTGGGACTTAAGACGCAGGCACATCAAGCTAGCTAGTTTTTGAAATGATGATACCGGTTGTGGTTTGCCAAAGAACCGTTTGCTCTTGAAGCTGTTGACGATACAGACGCTCAACGGCCGTTAATTCCTCTCCGCTCATTCCTTGCTGCGCCAAACGTGCCTTGTAGCTTAAGCGGCCGTTTGTTCCCTCGTTATCCTCAAACCATCTCTGCAGCTGGGCTTTCTGAATGTAGCGAGACTGTTTATCGATAAGATAGTCGATTTCAACCGATGCAAAGCCGGTTGATTGAATAAGCTCAACAAGCGTCTCCCCATTCCAGTTCACTAAATCGTCAGTTGGGTCTGAATAGATGGTCTCTTCAGCCGCTTTGACTTTCTGCAGTAAAGCGTCAGGTTGTCCTTTCCAGTCCACCAAATTGTAAAGTCGCTGACTCTGTTGGGGAATGGTTTGAGCCAAGCAAAAACGGCCGTTTTCATTTAACTGACCCAAAACAAGCGCAGATACGGCCGTGGCCGTTTCACGGGATCGGGTAAACAAATTTCGACCCAGCACCCGATCAAAACGAATATCCTCTTCCCCGCGCAGGGTCAACAGATACGTCAACTCATCAAGCGCACCTAACAGGATCGTGGGCCGCTCAATTTCAGAGAGTCGATTCGCTTGCTCACGCAGAGCCTCACCGTTTTTTTGATCTGATGAGAGCGCCCATACCCCGCCTTCAGGTGCTTTACGCACCGCTTCCCAAGTTAAAAGTCCCGTTCCCGCTTCAAGATCAAGCAGCAAATGATGCCTTTGAACCACTGCTCGTTCAAACAGCTTGTCCCGAATTTGGCCCAATGCCTGACCGTTGCCAGCAATGGTCCGCTGCAGCCAAGCGTCCTTTTTACGATCGGTGGGGCTTGTAGAAAGCACCTCCGCAATTTCTAAGTGTCGATCACCCACCTCGAGCATGGCGGCTAGCTGGGCTTCACGCCTGCGCTCAACCTGTTCCCGAATCGTTTGCTCATACCCTTGGTCAGAGGGCTCATAGAACATGTTTCCCTGCAGGGTTTCGGGTAAATATTGTTGAGCCACCCAATGATCGGTGTAAGCATGTGGGTAAAGATACCCTTTGCCATGTCCGAACCCTTCTTTGTCTCGATTGCCATCTTTGAGGTGGTTCGGCACATCAGCCTCTTGCTCTTTTTCAACGGCCGTTAACGCATCGAAAAACGAAAACGTGGTGTTTGACTTTGGTGCCGTAGCCAAATAGAGCGCCGCCTGTGCCAGCGGAAATCGCCCCTCCGGCATACCAATGCGCTCAAAGCTT
>JBCCFD010000486.1:0-5827 GCA_039029915.1 Chloroflexota bacterium | reverse complement strand
CCGGCCGCGTTGGTCACCACCAGCATTTTAGCGCCCAGCACCTTCATCACCCGAATCGGAAAAATGACGTCAGCCATAGGATGGCCCTCATAATAATGAAGCCGCCCTTTCATCATAACCACATTGCGGCCGGCCAGCGTGCCTAAAATCAGCTCACCCGCATGCCCATGAACGGTTGATTGGCCAAATCCAGGAATGTCACGATAGGAAATAGCCACATCCACCTGTACATCGTCTGCCAAACCCCCAAGCCCCGAACCAAGCACAATAGCAATTTCGGGAACCAACTGGGTTTTGGATTGGATATAGTCACGGGCGGAATTGATGGCCTGCATTTGGTTTGTCATATTAGGTGCTCCATTTAAACGTTTGCGTTATTAGATCGTATCATTTTGAACGAGTCAAATGTCACCATCAACTACCTATCGATGAGTGAAGAAGCTCTAGTTTGCAAAAGCCGTATTCTTCACTGGTCATTGCATTATGGAATATTCTAAAAGATTCGTTCAGAGTGACAATTAAAGGTCACTTCTAGCGGCAACATGATTATATTCTATTTCCTTAACACCAACCTCTTCACGAAAGAACATTTCAAGAGTATAACTACCAACATTCAAAAGGAACCCACTTCATGGTCGGCTACGGACAGCTTATTCGCCAAAACAAAAACTTCCGCAACCTGTGGTTTGGGCAAATCATCAGCATGTTTGGGGATTGGTTTAATCTGATCGCCTCCGCAGCGCTAATTGCTCAACTGACGGAGTCAGGTTTGGCAGTAGGGGCGCTGTTTGTGGCGCGGATGCTGGCACCCTTTTTAGTCAGCCCCGTGGCTGGAGTGGTGGCCGACCAGTTTAACCGCAAGACAATCCTGATTGTGTCCGATGTTGCCCGGGCGATGACGGCATTTGGCTTCTTACTGGTGCGAGAGCCGGAACACGTCTGGCTCATCTATACGCTGACTTTTATTCAACTTGGTATTAGCGGCTTCTTTAACCCAACATACAACGCTCTTTTGCCTGACCTCGTTAATGAAGAAGAACTGGGTACGGCCAATGTGCTGGGCACAATCACGTGGTCAGTGATGCTGACGCTTGGCGCGGCGGTTGGGGGCTTGGTATCCGGCATTTTTGGTATTTACACCGCCTTTACGATTGATGGCATCACCTTTTTGCTGTCGATTGTCTTTTTAATGATGGTGGTCTATCGACCAGATGGTGATGTTGAGAGCGATCAAAGCGTGTCAGCCGCACTGCAATCTTATATGGATGGACTGCACTACCTGCGCCAAAAATCAGATATTTTGCTGATTGCGCTGCACAAATCATTTTTAACAGTGACTACTTGGGCAGGGATTCAAGTGATTCAGGTATCGATTGCTGAAAATTTGTTTGTGATTGGCGAAGGTGGCTCAATTAGCCTTGGGCTAATGTTTGCCTTTCAGGGCATTGGCGCCGCATTGGGGCCTGTGGTGGGGCGGTATATTGTTGGAGATGATTTAAAAAAGATTCGTCGCTTTATTATTACTTGCTATCTCATTGATGCTGTGGGCTTGGCTATTGCAGCAACGCTCTTCAATTTCCCTGTCATTTTATTTGCTTGGGTGCTGATCGGGTTTGGGAGCGGTAATTTATGGGTGATGTCATCGCAGTTGCTCATGACGTTGTTACCAAACGAAATGCGCGGTCGGGTCTTTTCAGTGGAGTTTGCTCTGCACACGCTGTTTAGTGCGATTGCGGCGGGTTTGGCTGGGTATGTTTTGGATATTGGGTTGTCGATTGCGGGCCTGTTGATCATCACGGCCGTATTTTCCATCGTCCCCGCGCTCATTTGGGGTTACTTTGGCGTCAGCCGAGCACCCGTTGCTGAATTAGCGTTTGGTGGTGAGCAGGGATCAGGGATCGGGGATCGATAATATTCGTGAAAGTAGCTTCAAATGGTCTTCGTTTTAACCATCTTGCCTCTTTAAATTGATACTAAGCTACCATTTAATAGCGTGATGGCGGCCAATCGCTGTAGGCGTCTCGGAGAAACCGGTCGGCTCAAAGTGATACACGCCATCCAGTTTATAGATAACGCCCCGCTTCATCACAAACGAAGCGGTGCGCAACGCTTCAATATCTTCTAACGGATTTTCCTCTAAGGCGATAATGTCGGCCAGCTTGCCAACATCAAGAGACCCTGTTTGACCTTCAATGCCCATTACGGTTGCCCCATTGAGCGTTATAAATTTCAACATATCCCTGTTGGGGATGCCAGCTAGCGGATAGCTTCTTGTATTGTCAAGTGACAGCTCACCACGAGACCTGCCGGGCACATGCCAAAACACATCGCTACCGTAAGCGATCGGCACTCCGATTTCATAAGCGAGTCTGAGCCTATTGAGCCATCGTTCAACATTAGCAGGTGTGGCCATATCTAGGCTCCCTTCGGTAAAGGTGGTATCTACTAACCAAACACCGTACTCTTTCATCATCTGCAGCGTTTCTTCACTGAGGTTAAATCCGTGTTCGACGCTTGTGACACCAGCTCGAACGGCCGCCTGGGTAACTTTATCATTAAACGCATGCACCGCAACGCGAAGACCAGCCCGATTGGCCTCGCTAACGGCCGTTTTAATTTCTTCCTCCGTATAGGAAAGTCGGCCAGCTTCGATGGCCAGTTTAATGAGGCCAGCCCCATACTGCATGTTTGTCCTGACAGCCTCGCGCATCTCATCAACTGTTGACGTGATAATATGGTCAATAAAAGATAATTCAGGATGCTCAGGATTCAAGCCTGCATTGGCGTGAATTCCGATTGGACCAATGATTTTTCCGCTGGCAATGGTGTGTGGTCCAGAAATCCAACCTTCATCAATGCCCCTAACAATGGCAAGATCGGCATACGTCCCTCCCAAACCCACGTCCCGAATTGAGGTAAAGCCTGAAGAGAGCAATGATTGTGCATTGGCAACACCGCGAATGGTACGAACGGCCGTTGACTGATCCACATTCTGCCTTAGCAATGATCCCCTTGCCTGATTAGGAACTGACAGAGCTGAAGCAGCAATATGAGTATGCGCATCAATCATCCCGGGCATCACGTATTTGCCCGATAGGTCGACAAGTTGGGCATCATCGGGACGTTTGAGGTTTGGTCCAATGGCTTGAATACGGCCGTTGTCAACCAGCAAAGCGCCTTTGACCATTATCGAACCCGACACCACATCAATGATATTGCCGCTCTGAAGATAAAATTTTCCGTTCATGATTTCTTCCTTATCATTCTTGTTTTTTTGTCTTACCATGATTCATCATTTAGCCAATAGGGGGAAGCGTATAATAATTGTGATCAATCTTGTTGATAGTGTCGATAACAGCCTTGCAAATATGACTCACTTCTTCAGCATTGATGACAAGCGGTGGTGTAATAACGATGGCATCACCACGGACAACCAAAAGAACACTGTGCTTCTGTCGGATATAGCGCGGGATTTCCTTATTTAACGCAGGGGCTACGCTGAACAACGATTGACGGCTCTCCTTACTGGTCACTAACTCAACGCCGATCATTAATCCGCGGCCCCGAATATCTCCTACAAGCGGATGGTCATTCAATGAGGCCAACTCTCGAAGAAACTGCACCCCGCGTACCCGGCTATTCTCCAGAAGATTTTCTCGCTCAATAATATCAATATTGGCTAAGCCAACCGCACAGCCAACGCTGTGACCAGCGTACGAGCTGCCGGGGCCTAACCCGTTGACTACACCGGCCAGCTCACTGTCTAATAGCAAGGCGGCCAGCGGCATATAGCCACTAGCAATTCCTTTTGCCATCACGATAATGTCCGGCTCCAGTCCGTAATCGTTGGCTGTAAACCACGCCCCTGCGCGACCAAAGGCGGTCACCACTTCATCTGCAACGAAGAGGATATCGTGCTTTTTTAGAACGGCCGTTATTCTCGGCCAATATGCATCCGGCAGCGGAATCATGCCGCCAGGGCCAATCACCAGTTCGCCAAACATAGCCGCAATGTTCTCAGCACCGTGTTCAGCAATGACGTTTTCCAACTCCTCAACACAAAAATCGGTCATGTCACGGCCGTTATAAAACTCTGTATGGTAGGGGCGAGGTGCCGTAAGCCGGATCACCTCATCCGACTTGCCACCAACACCGGGTCGGCCACCGACTAATTCAGCACCCCCGTATGTGCTGCCGTGGTAAGCACCGTGATGGACCAATACTTTTCTGCGATTAAGGTCCCCTTTTTGGAAATGATAGAGGCGGACAAGCTGAAGGGCATGGTCATCTGCTTCAGCACCGCTACTCATGAATCGCACTTTGCCAATGTTGGCAGGGGCTTTTGCTATAAGTTTCTCGGCAAACTCAATGGCGGGGGTGCTAGCGTAATCAAATCCGATTGAAAAGTGTGCCAATCGCGACATTTGCTCAGCCGCAATTTCAGCCAGCTCGTTACGGCCGTGTCCCACCAGCGCCAGCCATGCGCCCGCCTGACCGTCAATGTATTCACGGCCAGCCACGTCCCACAATCGCGACCCTTTGCCGTGAGAAAGCACAACCGTATTGTTTCCTCCGCCCCCACCCGGATGCTGAACAGCATTCTGGTCTCGTTTACTCCACGCTGCATTGACAGATGAGTTTTGCTTGTTCATAGGAGCCTCACGTCTCAATAAGTTGTAAATGTTTTGCTAATGATTTTCCAGACGCCATCTCGCTTGAGCAAGTGCATGTAATCAGTAAAATTATAAGGACCAAAGCCGATTTCTCTCACAACAACAGACGCGGCATTGTCAGTAATCGAGAGCTGTTCAATGTTGTACTTCGGCTCAGCGCCAGACATTTTTAATGACGGATTTGAGGCGACATTTTGTATAAACGGTTCTGGGGTCCCTTCAATGAGTCTGCCATCTAGGTAACCATTCATGATCGCATCACTTGCAAAAACAGTTCGCAGGGCAGGGATATCTGCATTGATATAGCTTTCAATATACCGATCAATCACCGCAACAACCTCTTTTTCATCTTTCGTTTTTTCAGGCATGCTATTTCCTCACATTTTGTTTGTTTGAATAAATATCAACAAACTGCAAAGTATGCAAAGATAAATAGCCAATCCATACTTTGCGGTCTTAAAGGTCTTGGTTGTTAAAAAAATACAGGTCGATTTGCCCAAACAGTGGTAAGCTGGAAGTAATTGTTCAATCATTAAGTGAGGAAGGTGTATATGAAACGGCCGTTTCGAGCGGGATACCAGAATCTAGACAAAGAGATGATTTTAGACAACCTCCCCACCGAAGGAACCGTCCCGAGCTGGCTATCCGGAACGCTGGTGCGCAACGGTCCCGCCCGCTGGGATTTGCCAAAGCAAAGCGTACGCCACTGGTTTGATGGGCAAGCGATGCTTCATAAATTTTCGTTTCAAGATGGCCAAGTTGACTACGCGAATAAATTTATCCAAAGCAATACGTTTAAGTCCGCCGAAAAAACGGGCAAGCTAACCTACAGCGAATTTGCCACAGACCCGTGTCGCAACATCTTCCAGCGCTTGATGTCAACATTCTCACCCAACTTCACGACCAACACCAACGTTAACATTACCAAAATCGCCGATAAATTTATCGCTATGACTGAACTCCCCATTCCTTTGGAGTTTGATCCTGACACGCTGGAAACGGTCGGCGAAGTTAGTTACCTAACCGAAATCCCGATGACAACAACGACAGCCCATCCGCACTATGATTCTGTTCGGCAAATCGGCTACAACAGCGCCATTCACTTTGGGCGGGTTTCCCAATACATCGTTTATGGACAGCCTCACGACAGCTGG
>JBCCFD010000485.1:0-5844 GCA_039029915.1 Chloroflexota bacterium | reverse complement strand
GGAGAATTTTGCTTTACCAACTTTGGAAGAGGCGTTAGGGGAAAACGGCCGTTCTCGTCAGGATATTACCGTTAACTGCTCCGTCTTTGCTGTCCCAACCGATTGACAAACACCTGCTGAGGAGTATGAAAAAGAATCACGTCAGCAAATTGGCTACTACATGAGCACACCCGCCTATCGCGTTGTTTCCGATCAGCACGGCTGGGTCGGCACCGCCGAACAGCTTAGCAAGCACGCTCGGGCAGGTGAGTGGGAACAAATGCGCAATCTCATCACCGACGAAATGCTCGACGCCTTTGCGGTTACCGGCAAATGGAGCGAGCTACCCGGCATTATCAAAGAGCGTTTTGGCAATATGGTCGACCGTACCAACTATTACATCCCCTACCATCCGGATGATGAAGCCGAAGGCTGGGCAGCTTCAATTGAGGGATTTAGGGAACATGGATAGTGAATCCCGTTAGCGAATCGAGTAATCGGTAATTGGGAAGAGTTTATAAGTCGCTTTGCGCATTCAGCTAGCTTCAACTAGTTGCATCCAGCTAAATCTACTATCACAAAACTAATCCCTTAAATGACATGCCCAATTACCAATAACAAATAACTGCCTACTCTTCCTCAACAACCTCCGGCGGAATCGAAATTACCTCTTCACCGCGCAAGAAATCAACGGCCGCTTGGAGTTGGGTATCTTCAAACTCTTCATCTAAACCAGGCAGCGGGATAAAGATATCTGGCGTAAGGCCATTTTTGTCGATGGAGTTGTTGTCGGGCGTGAGCCATTCAGCGATCGTGACGCGGAAACCACCCCCGTTGCTAAGCGGGATCCAGTTTTGGACAGTCCCCTTACCAAAAGTCGTCTGACCAATCAAAACACCGCGATCCCGATCGCTAATCGCTCCGGCCAGCACTTCAGAGGCACTAGCGCTCCCTTCATCAATTAAAACAACTATGGGAATATCCTGAGCAATCCCATCCGCCGTTGTGACGTGTTCCTCCACGTCTTCATCAGGGCCAAAGTTTTGCAATAAAACGAGACCTTCATCTAAAAATTCATCGGCCATTGAGACAACGGCATCGAGCAGGCCACCGGGGTTACTGCGCACGTCAATAATCAAGCCAGAGGGGTTTTCTGCCATCAGTTCCTCAAGAATTCGCGTCATATCCTCAGCAGTGGTTGAGCCAAACTGGCTAATACGCAGATGGATGATGTCACCCTCAATAAGTTCACCTCGCACGCTTTCGAGCATGATGACATCACGAATAATCTCAATCACAAACGACTCATCCCCACGCTCAATAAGAAGATTGACCCCGGTGCCTGCAGGACCACGCACCAAAGCCGCGGCCGCCGAGATATCCATCCCCGTCAAATCGACACCATCCGCTTCGCGTAAGATATCACCCGTTTGCAAACCGGCTGCTTCCGCTGGGGAGCCATCAATGGGGGAGACAATAATCACGCTGCCGTCTTCCGTGCTTTCAACAACCGCCCCAATTCCTTGAAAAGAACCGTCAATCCGTTCATTGGCCACCGATTGCGCTTCTGGGGAAAGATAGCGTGTATGTTCATCCTCCAGCGTTTCCAGCATGCCGTTGATGGCGCCCTCAACAAGAATCGTTTCATCCAAAGGCTGACGTAAGTAGCGACCTTCCAAAATGTTCCACACTTCAAATAGTGGGTCAAACGCCACCTGCTCTTCAGAAGAGAGGGCACTAGTCGGAAAAATATTAAGGGGGGCAACGGGGGATTGCCCAAAAACATACCCACCCGTGAAAGCAAGCACCACAAAAAGTGTGGCAAAAAAGGGGAATCTAAAAGATTGAGACTGTTCGTTCATGAAATTTCCTTGAGGTTGGAAGCGAATGAGTTAGTGAGTATTTTAGTCATTCAGTTAATCAGTTGCTCAGCGAGCCACTTTCCACTTATCATTATTCACTTATCACGATTCGCTTATCATTTGTTACCGTTCACTGAGTACTATCCACGACTTAATATAACGTGGGTGTTGGTTTAAAGTATCCTAAACGTTTAAGTTCCATCTTGTTGGATAAAGAGCCTTTGTTACAATGGGGTCGGGAAATAGGAAGAATGAATACTCAAAAATTGCGCACACTCTACTCAGCAACATTAATGCTTCTGGACGCCCTGCTTATTGGCATTGCCTTTATTCTTGCCTATCGACTGCGGGTTAGTTTAAATTGGCCTGAACCTTTAGTCAATGTCGTATCAATTGATCTCTACACCAGCTTGCTCATCATCCAAATCTTTTCAATTGTGACGACTTTGTTCTTTTATCGTCAATATTACATTGTTCGTGCCGCCTCACGCGTTGATCAAATTTATTACATCATCGCCGCCGTGACGCTTGGTGTTTTGATTTCTATCTCAATTTACACCTTTGTGTTCAAAAATGACCCCGTGGTTTTAGATTTTCCACGCGCCATGATCATTTACGCTTGGTTCTTTGATATTGTCTTGCTTGTTATCGGCCGTATTGTGCACCAGACGATTCGGGCTTGGCTTTTACGCACTCAAGGCATTGGGAAAGATCGCCTGCTCGTTGTGGGAGCAGGTGATATGGCGAAGATTGTCCTCCAGCGAGTGCTTTGGTCGCCCAACTTGGGGTATGAGCTGATTGGTGTCGTCAATCAGGCGGGCCAGCCAATACCAGAGATGCCAGAAATCCCCATTTTAGGGATGCCTGAAGAGTTGCCTCACATTATCGAAGATTACAAGGTAGATGAGCTCTTAATTGCCATGCCAGAAAAAGGACACCGTGAAACGGTGCGCATTTTGGCATACTGCGAAACGGAACGCGTCACGGTGAAGATATTCCCCGATGTGTTTGAATATGTGACGTCTCAAGCAACGATTGATGATTTGGGGGGACTACCTCTGCTTTCTGTACGAGATAACGCCTTGCGGGGCTATATGCTCATCTTTAAGCGCTTGATGGACTTTGTGGGGGCCGCGATTGGGTTGGTCATCACTTCGCCCATGATGCTATTTACGGCCGTTGCCATTAAACTTGAATCTCCCGGCCCCGCCTTCTTTGTACAAGAGCGCATGGGGCTAGATGGGCGGCCGTTTAAAATGATCAAATTTCGCTCCATGCGCAAAGATGCTGAAAAAGATGGCCCCGGCTGGACCACCGAAAACGACCCTCGCCAGACTAGGCTCGGCACCTTTCTACGTCGCTTTGAGCTTGATGAGCTCCCCAACTTAATCAACGTTCTGCTTGGCGAGATGAGCCTTGTCGGCCCCCGGCCTGAACAAGCTCATTACGTCGCTCAGTTTCGCGAAACAGTGCCCCAATACATGGCTCGTCATCGTGAAAGAGGCGGCATGACGGGCTGGGCACAGGTCAACGGCCTACGGGGCGACACGTCGATTGCTGAGCGAACCAAATATGACCTATGGTACTCAGCCAATTGGTCCATCCTGCTTGATATCAAAATCATTCTGCGCACGATATGGCAAATTGTTGAACGCAAGAACAGTCAGCGCAAAAAAGCGGCCTCGCCTACGACAACGCCGCTTGAAGATATAATTGGTCGCCCGCTAGGGGAACAATCAACGATTAACAGCCAGCAATCAACCGTTAACGATTAATCAATCAATCCCGTGTGCAAGTTTCAATCATCAGGTGTGATGATTGTCGTAAGGACATAGCATGCTATGTCCCTCCCAATAGGATTTACAAGAAAAACTGCACATCAGGTTATCTATTCTTTTGATGTTGAACAGAACTTTAAGCGTGCACGACTTGGTGCAGCTTTGGCGTGTCGTCGATGATGAGGTCTTCGTCATCAAGGAGCGGACAAAGCTTATCAAACACTCGATTTAACAGCTTCCAAGACTCAAGCTCTATTCTAATTTCTCTGGGTTGTTTTAAAACTGACACAAACTCTTCTAATGATTCAGTATTGATACAATTATCTGCTTCGATATTGCACTGATCTTCTGGGGAATAAAGGGCAATCGTATATCCTCTTTTTTGCAACGACTTTGCTTGGTCCGTCATTGTGGTGCTGATCACACCAACGTCCAATTGATCTCCCATGTTTCTTGCTCCACTCGCGCCAAATCAAACCTTTCGGTTTGAAGTAACAAAAAATTCACTATGAACCAGTATGACACACTTAACTTCTATGTGTGCTCCCTGGCTCCTTCCCTTTGCGCATTTGTACACCTTTTGTTTGTTTTATGCAATAAAAAAATGGGGCAGATTTGCCCCATTTTCCATTTTAACGAACAATTTATTTACAAAACCTTGACAACTACCAAACAGTCCGCATCGCCCCACCATCAACGATCAGCGTTTCTCCAGTGATGTAGCTGGCGGCATCAGACAGCAAGAAAGCACCGGCTTTACCAAACTCTTGAATCGTGCCATATCGCTTCCAAGGGATCTGTGATTCTGAATTGGCACGAGCCTCTTCTGGCGTTAACTCCATTCGCCCGGCAACCGTTGCATCTAAAGAGCGAACGCGGTCTGTATCCATTCGGCCGGGCACAAGATTATTCACGCGAATCTTTTCGCCAGCCAGCTCATTTGACAAGCTTTTGACCAAGCTCACAACCCCTGAACGCATCACGTTAGAGAGTAAAATAATATCAATAGGTTCTTTAACTGAGGATGAGGTGACGGTCAGAATAGAACCGCTTCCCTTAGCCCGCATGGTGGGCAATACGGACCGAATCATGCGCACACTGCTCATTAAGGTTAATTCAAAAGCAGCCTGCCAATCATCGTCATCAAAGTTATCAAACTTGCCAGCCGGTGGTCCACCTGCGTTAACCACCAGTCCGTCAATGGTGCCAAATTTTTCAAGAGTAACGGCCGTCCATTGGGTAATTGATTCAGCACTCCGCGCATCAAACACGGTACCCATCACATCGCTACCCGTTTCATTCCGCAGCGTTTCTGCAGCCGCTTTGATATCTGCCTCAGTCCGGCTACCAATTGAAACCTTTGCGCCATCCTGGGCCAGTGCCTCTGCAATGCCGTACCCCAGCCCCTTGCTGGCCGCCGCCACCATAAAAACTTTATCTTTTAATCCAAGGTCCATTTTATCTCCTGTGTAAATAAGTGTCACGTGTCAGGTATCAAGTGTCACGTAAAAAATCTGCGTCATCTGCAAAATCTGCGGAATCTGAGTTCTATTTACATTCATTTGTTGGTGCCGCACCGCGGCATGTGCTCTCCAGCTATCGGGATAAACCCGACGCTAATGCTTTCTCTGTGCTCATCGGGATATATCCCGACGCTAATTATCCCCAAACACCCCTAAACTGCCACGGGGAATATTTGTATAAAAATATAAAAATATACTAAAATTCGCAGATGGTCGAGCAATCTTTGGTAAACATTAAAAGCAACGAAGGTTGAAGGTGGATGACCTAGATTTCACAGATTGAATAGACAGTTGGACTGCGCTTGGCTCAAGTTTTTTAGCGGAAAAGCTAAAGCGCTGACAGGCTGACACGCTATTTATAGAGGACGTAGAACAGATGGATCGAAAAAGCATAAAAGGAAAGGTTGCCATTGTAACTGGGGCGGCTAAAGGTATTGGCGAAGCCATTGCCATTCGCTATGGTGAGGAAGGGGCAAAGGTTGTGGTGGTTGATATCAACGGCGAAGGGGCAACGGCCGTTTCTCAAGCCATCACCCAAAACGGTGGCACAGCCATCCCCGTTAAAACAGATGTCTCTCAAGAGGATGAAGTAAACGCCCTCATTCAAAAAACGGTCGACACCTACGGCACCGTTGATATTCTCGTCAATAATGCGGGCGTTGTCTCCCCTACCAAACATTTTCTCGAAGCGGACAAAGCGTG
>JBCCFD010000484.1:0-5860 GCA_039029915.1 Chloroflexota bacterium | reverse complement strand
GTTGTCGTACTTTATCGTGAAGTCGATAGCTATGAGTGGCAACTGCTAGAGCTAACATACGATCCTATCGAAGAGTATGCCTATGGTGCGATTGAAGCTGATAAGGAAATAGAAGTCCTTGTCCAAGCGGTAGATTCCAGTGGAAATGTGGCTTATGGCTTAGATTATGGCACGGCCTTTTCCCAAGCTGAAGCCACGGAATTTTTGCTCTTTTTGCCTTTGATAGACGGGGGGGATTAAGTGCAAGAAGCGAATGGATGATAGACGACGGTGAGCGTCAAACTGAGATTAGGAACATAGGAGCAAGATCGAAGCAGTTAGATATATCGTCAAATCATCCATTCGCTCCCGCAATGTCGTGAATAATTTGAGTCTATTAGATTTCATCTATTCCTTGCTTTAACTTCTTTACGGAAAACCTTAAATTCTCCTTAAATTACCAAGCCATTGGGATCGTTTTTCGATCGATAATCTTTTATCTTTTATCTGGTAATCAATAGAATCTTTGAGAAATGGAGAAAGTATGTGTGCTAAGTATATTTTGAAACGGCCGTCTATCGGCCTGTTACTCATTGTTTTAGTATTAGTGGCCTGTGGTGGGGGGGAGACGCCGCCAGCGGAACCAGAAAGCCCGCCCGAGCCAACTGTGGTACCCACAGAAGCCCCAACGGAAGTGCCGCCAACCTCAACCCCCATCCCAACCCCATCCCCAGAACCCACCTTAAGCGCGACAGAACGGTTGGATCTTGGGATTGAACTTTGGGATAACAATCAGCTTGATGAGGCAGTTGTGGAGTTAGAAACGGCCGTTTCCCTTGAGCCAGAAAATCCCGAAACGCTGTCTAATTTAGCCGGTGTGTACATCACATTAGAGCGCTACGACGAAGCGCTTGAAATCTTAAATCAAGCGTATGCAATTGATGATGATCATCCCAACACCATTATCAACCTTTGCACCACCCTTGCCCTGACTGGTGACGAATCCGCATTGGGCCTATGTGAAGCCGGTTTAGAAATCGTGCCTGACAGCCACAGCATTCCAAACGCCCTCGGCATTATTGCCATAAACGAAGGCAGACTAGAAGACGCCATCATGTTCTTTGGGGAATCAATCGCTCTAGGCGCTGATGACGGCTTTGCCCATAATAATTTAGGGTTTGCCTACATGGAGCTTGGTGAATTTGGAATCGCGATTGAAAAATTGGAAGAAGCCGTCGTGGTTAACCCGCTTAACACACAGGCTTTATACAACAGAGCCCTCGCCTATGCGCAAGACGGACAGCTTGATGAAGCCATAGAGGCCTATGATGCTACGCTCGCTGTTGATCCAGCTTATGACAGCGCCTACTTTGATCTAGGCATTATTTATACCCAGCTTGATCAACCTGCAGAGGCAATTAGCAACTTTGAAACGTTTTTAGAGTTAAGCCCTGATGACCCATCGCGTGATGGTGTACTTGCTGAAATCAACCGTTTGCAGGGGTTTGTTTTTGTCCAAGAGGCGATTGCTTCACCTGAAATATTAGATTTTGAAAATCCAGCTTCGGTCCTGCAAACAATTTTTTACTCAGCCGCAAACGAAGAATACGACCAGCTAGCGGGTCTTTGCGACCCTGAAGGGCAAAATGATGGGGATACAGCCCTTGTATGTGAAATCACGGCCGAACATGAAAATGTTGGCGAGTTCATCCTAATCTTTGCCAACGCCACCATTAATGGGCCAGCAACAATCAGTGGTGATATTGCTGAAATCCCGTTCTTATTCGGTGAAAATGCAGACGTTCCGCTAACGATGCAGCTTGTCCTGCGGGATGGTAAATGGTACTTATTTGATTTCTAGTGAAATTTTCTAGATGAAACCGATCTGACAGGTTTGCCAAGCGTTATACAACATGCTGAACAAAACCTGTCAGATCTTCGTGTCAGGCCAAAATCAGGTAGAATCTCTTCGAATTCGGCGTCTCTATATTTAACAAGACTTACGCACCCTGAGCCTGTCGAAGGGTTAAGAAAGTCACTTCGACAGGCTCAGTGACCGCTATTTGCGTAAGTCCTATTTAAATTATTAGGGAACGCCACAATTCAAATGACTTTCAAGAGGAGCACCTGATGATTATTGATTTCCACAACCACTTTTTCCCCAAGCCTTACTTACTTGAGCTAGCCAAAGGAGAAGCCAAAGCGTCGGTTGAGTATGATGCAAACGGCCGTACCATCATGGTAACAGATGGGGACTACAACATCATCGTGCCAGAGCATTTTGATCCGGTTGCTCGGATAGCGGCTATGGACGAAGCGGGGGTGGATATGCAGTGCCTCACAATTACGGTTCCCGGGGTGCATAGCGAAACGCCTCGAATGGGGGTTAAACTGGCTCAAATTGTCAATGATAGCTTTGCAGACATTTGCCAAACGCACTCTGATCGCTTTGCAGCAATGGCCGTTTTGCCTTTGCAAGATGGAGAGGCTTCAGTAAAAGAACTTGAACGGGCGGTGACGCAAGGCAGTTTACGAGGCGGGCTACTCTTCACCCACATTAACGGCACCCCTCTCGATGATGAAATGTATTGGCCGCTGTATGAAAAAGCGGTTGAACTGGATGTCCCGCTTTTTGTCCATCCCATTGTTCCCAATCATATTGGCCTGATGCGCGATTATCGGATTGTGGCCATTGAAGGCTTTTTATTTGAGACTTCTGTGGCGGTTAGTCGGCTAATCTTTGGCGGTGTTTTGGAGCGATATCCAGATTTAACTTTAGCTTTAGCACACATGGGTGGTACTCTACCCTTTTTAGCGGAACGGATGGATCACGGCTACGAAGTATATCCTGAATGCCGCACAAAATTATCTACACCCCCGAGCCACGCCCTCAAAAAAATGTTCATGGACACCTTCCCCCACGCCCAAAAAGCCATCGAATACACCATCAACTTCGCTGGGTCTGATAAGCTCCTCATGGGCACCGACTACCCCCATCAAATTGGCGATCTTCCCGGTGGTGTCTCCACTATCAACGACCTTGATATTACCGATGCCGCCAAACAGCAAATCCTTGGTGGTAACGCCAAGCGGTTGCTGAAAATATAGAGTGCCTCCCGAGCCTGTCGAGGGGCTTGCCGAAGCCAAAGCGGGGTGTGGAGATGTATGTTTTGATAGGCGGTGAAGCCTTCGACAAGCTCAGGCACCTTGATGAGGTGAGCTAGCTAGCAACGGCTATTTGTAAGCGGCAGCAAATCCTGTCCCAATGATCAGGTTAAGAGGGACGAGGGATCAGTTACAGGAAACCTAATTGGTGGTACAGTTCCCAAATGAACGAATCCACAACACCCACCGGTTATTTCCAACTTGTCCAAAACAACCGCAATTTCCGCTGGTTGTGGGCAGGCCAGATTGTTAGCTTACTCGGCGACTGGTTTAACCTGATTGCTTCAGCCGCTTTAATTACCAAATTAACCGACTCAGGCTTAGCCATCGGCAGTCTTTTTGTGGTGCGCATGCTGGCCCCGTTTTTGGTTTCACCTTTCGCTGGCATCATGGCGGATCGCTACAACCGCAAGCATATTCTGATTGCGGCCGATTTGGTACGTGGGGTGTCGGTCTTGGGCTTTTTGCTGGTTCGGGAGCCGGGGGATGTGTGGTTACTGTATGCATTAACGGCCGTTCAGCTTGGTCTCTCTGGATTTTACTTCCCCGCCCGCAACGCCATCCTGCCCGACATCGTCAAACCGGAGGAAATCGGAGCCGCCAACGCCCTCTCATCAGCCACTTGGTCAACCATGCTCGCTATCGGGGCAGCGCTGGGTGGGTTAGTGGCCGGGCTGTGGGGCAACGAGCCCGCCTTCATCATGGATGCCATCACCTTCTTCGTATCGGCCATTCTCATCAATCAAGTAGCTTATCAACAAGACCCAGACACAGTTAAGTCAGATAAATCGCTTGCATCTGCCATTCAACAATATATTGATGGACTCAGCTATCTTAAAAAGCGTATCGACCAATTCTTCATCGCCAGCCTAAAAGGTATCAACGCCATCCTCATTTCTACTGGTTTTCAAATTATCCAAATCTCTATTTCAGAACAGGTATTTGTAATTGGTGAAGGGGGTGGAATCGGACTAGGGCTCATCTTTGGCGTGGCTGGGATAGGCACAGGTGTGGGGCCACTGTTGGCCCGCTACATCGCTAAAGATGACGATTGGTGGATGCGCTGGACAATTCCAGTCGCGTGGAGCATTTCGGCCGTAGGCATTTGGCTAGTTTCAACCTTAGCCAGCTTCCCCATTGTGCTGCTTGGCACCTTTTTACGCGGCTTTGGGGGTGGGATTGTGTGGGTCTTTGCCACCCAGCTTTTGCTCCAGCTTGTTCCGGGCAACATCCGCGGCCGCATCTTCGCCACAGAATATATGATCTTTACGCTTTTGAGCGCCTTTGGCGCAGCGGGTGTTGGCTGGTCGCTCGACGGTATTTTAACTATGTCACAAGTCATGCAGATTATGGGTGGTCTCATTTTAATACCAGCAATTTTATGGGCACTTTGGACCCTATATCAAGGTCGGCAGGTGCCTGAAACCAGCATGGCTGACTAAATGAGCTTGCTGTATAAAAGCTGCCTGCTGAGCCTCTCACAGGCACGTCAATCAAACTCGGATAAGGTTAAAAATGAGCATTCCTAGTTTATTACCCAAAAATGAAGCAGGGCATCAGTTTGTAATTTACGCCGACTGTTGTTCAGGTGTGGCGGGAGCGCCGCACGAGGCGACCTTTGCGTCTATCAATCAAGTTGTCCAACAGCTAACCCCTCAACCCGAATTTATCTGCTTCCCCGGTGACGAAATCATTGGCCTAACGGCTAACGAAAAAGAGCTGCGAGCCCAGTGGCAATATTGGTTTGAAACGGAAATGGCCTGGCTCGATCGAGACAAAATCCCCCTATATCACACCACGGGCAATCACACGACCTATGATCCGATGAGCGAGCGCGTTTACCAAGAGGTGATGGCCCACCTGCCTCAAAATGGACCTGACCATCAAAAAGGGCTCTCATACTTCGTGCGACGGGGCAATTTGCTCATGATTTTCATTCACACGCTTTGGTCAGGCGCGGGGGGTGAAGGGTATGTGGAGCATGAGTGGCTCGAAGCAACGCTCCAACAACACGCTGACGCCACGCATAAGCTGGTGTTTGGGCATCATCCAGTTCATCCGGTCAACGGTTTTTCAGGGGAGTTTCAACGTGAAGTAGGGCCAGATTACGGCCGTATTCTGTGGAACATCTTCGTCAAGCACCGTGTTTTTGCCTACGTCTGCAGCCACATCTTGGCGTTTGATGTGCAGGTACATGACGGTGTATTGCAGCTGCTTACCGCCGGGGCCGGCACGCGGTATCGAATGCCAGAGGGGATTGAATATCTCCACGCGGTGCAAGCTGCGCTGGACGAGGATGGGTTGCGCTATCAGGTGCTTGATGTAAACGGCCGTGTTCGAGAAAAACTCCACTGGCCGTTCCGTCTGCCCAACGCTCAAACGTGGCAGCCCTTTCCAAACAAGTTCTCACCAGCCAAAAATAATGACCTCATTGTGGGGCTTTCAATCAGCGGACAGGCCACCGATGACAAGCTTGGACACCCTCAAACGCTGTTGTGCGGTTGGGAAAATCAAGATACCCTGCCCACGTTCTGGTTAGGCTTGCGTGGGGCCGAACAGCGCCTCTCGCTGCTCATCAGCCCAGAACCTGGTCGCAGTCCGCACCTGTGGTTGGGGCCGGTTGTTAGAAAAAAACGGCCGTTTGCCATCCAAATCGCTATTCACATGGGCATGGGGCCCGGTGGGATGCTGTGGCGTTGGGATGACAACTCTCCGT
>JBCCFD010000483.1:0-5894 GCA_039029915.1 Chloroflexota bacterium | reverse complement strand
GCCGCTTTCCATGCTATGATTAAAAGTGACGAATACGCTAGGTGAAGAACGATTACTATTTCGCTCCAGTAGTCCTTAGATGGTTTAGTTGAGCGAAATGCTCAGCAGTTTTCAAGATTGTTTACATAATAATCTGCTAGGTACTTCCGAAAAACTGCCCTAGTTCTTTGATTGAGACGGATTGAGTTAATTCATGCAGGCATCTGGTTTAACCACTCACATAAAATCAAAACCAGTCTGGATTGATCCATCACCCCGTCCTGTCAATTTGAAACTGTCCCAACAGCCTGACGAAGTAGATGTGGCCATTATTGGCGGCGGTTACACCGGACTAAGCGCAGCTCGCATTCTGGCGAAGCAAGATATTTCCGTCGCCGTGTTGGAAGCCAAAACACTTGGTTGGGGGGCCAGCTCGCGGAACGGCGGTATCGCCATCCCCGGCAACCGTCAATCGATGCAGTTTGTGATGCGCAAATATGGGGAAAAGCTGGCTCATGAATTTTGGCACACCTCTATTGAAGCAATCGACCTACTTGGTGAAATCGTAGCGGATGATAGCATCCAGTGTCATTTTGCAAGGAAGGGGCACATTCATTTAGCCGCTAAACCATCCCATTTTGCCACCCTGCGAAAGAAGTCTCAATGGTATAAATATCGCCTCAACTATAAGCTTCCCATCATCTCACCGAATGAGCTGCAGGCTGAAATTGGGTCTAAGGTTTTTCACGGAGGCTTAGTCGAGGAATGGAGCGCGTCGCTTCACCCCACCAAATTTTTATACGGTTTGGCCCACACCGTAACTGAGCATGGCGGCTTGCTGTGCGAAAACAAAACGGTTTCCCAAATTACCCCCTATAAAAAGCAGTTCAAAATACAAACGCGGCACGGTACAACGCTGGCGCACCAGGTCATTGTGGCGACCAATGGCTATACCAACGAGCTACTGCCCGAGCTAAAAACGCGCATTGTGCCCACGGGTAGCTACGTTATCGTCACAGAACCATTGCCACCCATGCTACTCAACAAGATTAGCCCAAACGGCCGTTCTTTTTACGACTCATTACGCCATCCTCACTACTTCCGATTAACGCCAAACGGCCGTTTGCTTTTTGGTGGTTACCCCGAACTAACCACAAATCTCAGTACCAAAACCAGTGCTGAACGACTATATGCCAAAATGGTCCAAATTTTTCCAGATTTAACAGGCATTCCCATCACCCATTCATGGACCGGTCAAATTGGCAGCACTACCGATCTAATGCCTCATATTGGCAATCTCAAAGGCATACATTACGCGTTAGGCTACAGTGGTCTAGGTGTTAGCATGGCCACCTACCTTGGCAGTGAGATTGGCAAGCTCATTTCTGGCCAGATCACACGCTCTCCATTTAAGGATATTGGCCATCCCAACCGGCATCCATACAAAAATTATCGCTGGTTTTGGACCCTAAAGGCTAAATACGATCGCCTCATGGACAAATTGACATAAATCTTTGATTTTCCCTCTTTTCCCATGATATACTCTTACGCAATTCATACACGACTCACTCATTCTAGGTCATTATCTGGTTGACTAACCACTGTATGTCTACTCATTAAACAAGCAAAAAGTCATTATCAGGCATACAATGTTTTATTAAAAAGAACGTTCCTAGCAAATATTGCAGTTGTCATATCACACGTGTCCAAAGCAAAAAACACGTGTCTAACTCAATATGACAACACAAACGTTAGAAACGATTTCATTTCAATCCATCAATGGAGATCATTTTATGGACACGCTACTCAGTCCAGAACAAGAAGATTTACTCAAACAAACCCGCGAAGTACTCGGAGATTTAAGAGAGATCTTAGCTGAAACGACAGCCTCCCCTGAAGACCGCACCGCCCTCGTCGATTCTATCTCCCAGCTTGACGACCTTTTCCTGCTAGTTATTGCAGGTGAGTTTAACGCTGGTAAGTCTGCGTTCGTCAACGCCTTACTTGGGCAAGAGTTACAAATAGAAGGGGTTACCCCTACAACTGCCCAAATTTATCAGCTTAAATATGGCGACAAAGCGGAGCAAATCCCTGGGGATCGGGGCGTTTGGGTTCAAACCGCACCAGTTGATATGCTGCGTAAAATTACGATTGTTGACACACCCGGCACCAACGCAATTCACCGGGAACATGAAGCGTTAACCTCAGAATTTATTCCTCGCAGTGATTTGGTGCTGTTTATCACTTCCGCAGATCGACCGTTTACCGAAAGCGAACGCAACTTTCTTGAACAAATACGAGAATGGGGCAAGAAGATCGTTCTTGTCATCAATAAGGTTGATATTCTGACTGAAGCATCTGACGTGCAAAAGGTCATTGCCTTTGTGACAGAATCGGCACGCAATCTAATTGGGGAGGTTTCAGGGGTTTATCCGGTTTCGGCTAAGCAAGCTCAAAAAGCCAAATCCGGCCAGCCTCAGCTTTGGGACCCCAGCGGGTTTGGCCCTCTGGAAGGCTACATTCAAGAAACATTGGATGACAACGGCCGTTTCCGCCTAAAACTGCTTAACCCACTCGGCGTTGGCAACAAACTGGTGTCCAAACAGCTTGACTCCGCTGAAGCTGACCTTCGCTCGTTAGCCGAGGATCATCAGCTTCTAACCGACATTGAATCCCAAACGACTTTCTACAACGACGATATGCAGCGTAACTTTAAGGCACGGTTGGGTGAAATCGATAATGAGCTTTATGCGATGGAGAAGCGGGGTAATGATTTCTTTGATGAAATGATTCGCATTACGCGAATTCCAGACCTTATCCGCTCTACCCAATTTGAAAAGGCGTTTAAGGAAAAAGTGGTTCAAGAGACCCCTGATCGGATCGAGAAACGGGTTAATGAATTGATAGACTGGATGGTTGAACAGGATTTACGTCAGTGGACGGCCGTATCTGATCATCTCTCAAAGCGTAAAATTGACGAAGAAAGCCGTATTATCGGCACCGGTGGTCCCAAAGAAGGCACCTTAGCTTACGATCGCCAGCGTCTTATCGACTCTATCGGTCTCGCCAGCCAAAAAGCCGTCGAAACCTATGATCGCGAAAAAGAAGCCCTTGAACTGTCTGACGCCGCCCGAGCTGCCGTTATTGGCACCGGTTTAACTGGGGTTGCTGGCGCAACAGGCATTGGATTAGGCATAATGGGCGCCGTTCAGGTAGTAACATTTCTTGACGTCACTGGCATTATTGCAGGGCTTTCCCTAGCTACAATTGGGGCACTCATCCTGCCGGCCAGAAAGCGCCGCGCTAAGCGAGACCTTGAAGAGAAACTTCAAAATCTCCGCACCAAATTGGTTGCAAGCCTTACCGACCAGTTCCAGCGGGAGATGAAGCGTAGCGCGCAGCGTGTCGAAGACACCATCGCCCCATTTTCTCGCTTTGTCCGCTCTGAAACGGATAAATACAGCAAGCAGCAAGAACATCTTGAAGAGCTAGAAGCCCACATTCAAGGGCTGCAGGCCCATCTTCAGGTGGAGGGTATTCCAGAATAAACTATCGTTCCACCAGTGGCAAAGAGGTGAAGCCTTCGACACGCTCAGGCACCTTAAAGCAGAACAGCGGCTGAGTGCCCCCCGAGCCTGTCGAGGGGCCTGTCGAAGCCAAACTGGTGCATAATCACCCTATCCCTTCAAATAACCACGAACACAAATAAAAAAGGCCCACTCAAATGAGCGGGCCTTTTTTTATCTAAATTAAAAAAATATTAGTTCCGGCCAGCAAAGTTAGATTGAATCATTGGCCAAATAGCGCCACCAATTGCACCCAAAACAAACCCAGCAATACCAAGGCAAATTGTACCAAAGATACCACCACCAACACCGGCAGCGAGACCTTCTTCGATACCACCAGTAAATGTGCCTGCGATACCCGCAATAACAGCACCCACAATTGCAGAAATGACGCCAGCTGTACCACCAGCTAATGCACCACCAATAGCAGCAGTTTGTGTATCTTCCTCACCTTCAGCAAAGTAACCGTAAAGCATACCACCACCGATGGGGATAAAAATACCAAAGCAAAGGGTTAAGATGCCAAAGAATACGCCAATAAATGGAATCAAGCCCAAAATATTGAGCACAATTGAAACACCGGCGGCAATACCACCCGCCTTTACAACACTATTCATATCAATATTATTCACAACAACCTCCTAGATAGGTTCCTAAAAATATACAACATCTTCTAAAGAGAAGACATTATTAAAAACAATTAACTGAGGGCAACGTTACGTTTTTTACGTCGCCGATACCAACGAAACCCCCAAAAGGCGACAATTAATAGGACGATTGCCGCAATGATTGGCACAAAAATTGAAATGATTGAAACAGACAGGGCCGCTACATCTTCTACCGTGCTCACAAACCAATTGCCCGTGCCTGCGGTTGTCGCTGTTACAACAGGCCTAGCCGCTCCTTTTGCTGTATGCACACCACCAGCCAAAATCAACCCTGCCCCTAATGCCAAGGCAGGATGGATATCCGTAATCACATTGGCCTGCGCCGCAAACAAAAAAGCGCCAGCCGCTGGTCGAATAAACGTTTGAATTGCGTCGTTGATGGTATCAACGGCCGGCACCTTATCAACGGTCATCTCAATGACGAGCAAAACGGCCAAGATGCCAATACCCCACCAGCTACCTATCAAATTATATGGTTCACCCAGTTGAACGAGCGGATTATTGAGTGGGAAACGGGCGGCCAAAGCCACCAAAAGAAGGGGAATGTAGGCGTTTAACCCCGCACTACCGGCTAAACCAAACGCTGAACTAATGCCAGTTATGGCTTCTATCATGATGTTCTCCGAAGGTTTGGTTGGTTGATTGGTTGATAACGAATTTGACTTTACCAATATTTATAATCTTCAAATATGATTGTTTTTCACGACCAACCAACAAAGCTAATATACAGACTTCCGCGAAATTGATCAAAAGATTCAATCTGTATACGGTCTCATGTTTAGTTAAGTTGCAGCCCACGCTTGCCAAGTTGAAAGGTGATGGCTACGATTAATTACCCAAGCTGGCTGGGTGATCGCGGCTGCCTGTTGTTTTGCAACAGGTTGCTGAGGAAAGTCCGTACTCCATAGGGCATGGTGCCGGCTAACGGCCGGGCGGGGTGACCCGCCGGCAAGTGCAACAGAGAGGTATATTGCGGCTCAATCTTTGATTGGGCAGGCGAGGGTGAAACGGTGGTGTAAGAGACCACCAGCATTGGCAGTAATGTCATTGGCTAGGCAAACCCCACTAGGAGCAAGACCAAGCAGGATGGAGAAATGGCTCGTTTCAATGACATCCGGGTAGGTCGCTTGAGGGTTTTGGTAACAAAGCTCCCAGATAGATGGTCACCACAGGGTTTCCTGTACAGAATACGGCTTATAGGCTGGCTTGGGGAACTGTTACGGGTAGCGAGTTGCAAGTTGCTGGTAGCGAATTGTAACTTGTTACCTGTGACTTTGTAACGGCTGTAAGGAGAAGAGTAAAAATTATGGTCAGCGTCTTATTTGTTTGTTTAGGGAATATTTGTCGGTCGCCAATGGCCGAGGCTGTTTTTCAACAGTTGGTTGATGATGCGGGGCTATCTGACCAAATCACGGTTGATTCTTCAGGAACAGGGGATTGGCATGTGGGAGAGAAAGCGCATCACGGCACGCGACAAATTTTAGAGCAGAAGGGCATTGCATATAACGGCCGTTCCCGTCAAATCAACGCCCAAGACATGCAAGACCCCCAACGATATATCATCGGCATGGATGACAGCAATTTGAGCGTACTCAAACAGCGATACGGGAACCATCCTCGTCTTTACCGGCTTTTAGAATTTGCTAAAAACGGACGTGAGCTAAACGTACCTGACCCTTAT
>JBCCFD010000482.1:0-5903 GCA_039029915.1 Chloroflexota bacterium | reverse complement strand
TTCAAGCATAAACTCAGCCGCCGTTTCTTGAATGACGGTAGGGCTATAAAATGAAATTGGCATTTTGACGCCCGTGTATACGTCCACAAGATCAGGGGGCAGCACCACATAGCCCAGCCGAATCTCAGGCATCAATATTTTGCTAAACGTCCCAAAGTAGATAACGCGCTGATGCTGATCTAATCCTTGAATGGCTGAGATGGGTGGGCCATCATAGCGAAACTCACTGTCATAATCATCTTCAAATATCCAGCTGTTGTTGTAGCCAGCCCAGTCTAAGAGCTGCTGACGACGGGACAGGCTCATCGTTTCCCCCAGCGGGTACTGGTGAGATGGGGTGACATAGGCCAAACGAGCCTCTGGCGCTTTGGCGATTCCTTCTTCGACCACCATGCCGTGATTATCAACTGGGATGGGAACCAGTTCAATTCCCCGGTAGCGCAACACGCCCGACACACTGAGATAGCAAGGATTTTCTATCCATACTTTCTCACCCCGGCTAAGCACGGACAAAGCCGTAATGAACATGCCGCTAACCGAGCCAGGGACAATGTCTATTTGTTCAGGCGTGCACTGCAGGCCACGGGCTGAAATGAGATAGCTGGCTAGCGCTTCTCGCAGCAGGGGTAGCCCATTAACGTGCTGTGGTGGTCGGCTAGTGGGGCGTCGCCGCTGGACGCGGGTCAGGATTTTTGTCCAAACTTTATGAGGGAAATCGTTAATATCGGGAACCCCAACCGCGAAGGCAGAGCCACCGCTGCTAGGCTGGTGGACGCTTTGGCCTAGGGGTTCCAAAGCGCGGCCGATTGGGGAGATGGGGCGAATACGTTCAGGGCCGTTTGGGTTTTGGATTGGGGGAGGAAACGGCCGTTTTTCCTGCTCAACGACAAAAGTGCCGCGGCCTACGCCCGCATCTAAATACCCTTCAGCAATTAGCTGGTCAAACGCATTGCGTAAGGTATTGCGCGAAACGTTCCAAATGGAGGCCAGATCACGGGTAGAGGGCAGTTTGGTATTGGGAGCTAAACGGCCGTTGACAATAGCATCCCGTAATCCGCTATAGATTTGTCGATAAAGCGGCACATCTGATGAGACATCAATTGAAACCAATGACAAATACAGCGTGTTCGGGACACCTCGCTTAGGTTGAGCCATGCCCTAATTTTAGCCCAAAACCGTCTCAATTACTTTTTAAAATAAGAGATAACAATTATAAAAATTGAATGCAGATAACGCTGGTCACGCAGACACCTCCACGAGGCTCAGCACTAGCTTTAATCCACCTTATTTGTGTCATTCGCGCCCTATATAATCAATTCATGCGTTCTTTCTAAAAACCTAGCTCCGATTGGTCAACCAAGTAAAGAATCCTAACCCCGCATAAACAACCCCCACAATCATAATTGGCACCCGAAAATCATCGCCCAATTGGAAAATGGCTGATAAGAATTGATAAACCCCATACCCAACGAGACCAACAATCGTCAAATTAACCCCTAGCTGACGCGGTGCTAACTCTTCAGTTCGGAAAAGCGCAATTAAAGCCAAAATCGCCCCAATTCCCCCAATACCATCAAACAAAATTAAAATATACAGTCGGACTCTTTCAGCAGGCACCGTAAGCCCTAGCTGTTGGGCTACTTCATCAATATTTCCAAAGCTACCGATATTGCTAAATACGAGCTCCGACAAAAGCAGTAGCGCAATAATGACAAAAAAGATGATACGTAGAATTCGGTTTCTGGACATGTTTTCTCCTATGGGCAAATCGGTTGTTTGACCTGCAATTATAGACTGTCACTGCTGTGTCATTGTAAGGCGAACTACAAATTGCCTAACTCAAATTTGGCATAGTTTTGCACATTTTCCCCCTACTTTTGCTCTTCTTCTTCTCTTTTATAAGCCGCATAATCAAAACCAGTTTGGCACAACTTTTGGAAGATTTTGGAGGAATACGGATGACCAAACACAAGATCTCCCGCTGGATTATAGGATACGCCATTCTGCAGTTAATTCTAGCCGTGCTTTTTGGCGCAAGGGCTTACCTCAATCGCAGTTTTCAATTCCCCAAACTTGTTGGCAATGAAGACGCCTTATTCGCCATTGGCTTATTTGCCAACCGCAATTTAGGGGTATCGGTTGCGCTCATTGCCGGTTTGGTTTTACGCAGCCGCCCAATGGTGATGATAATTTTTATTGCTCGTTTTGCCACTGATGCTTTTGATTTTTTGCTCGCCATCTTTGGCACCGGTGTTGAAGGAGCCGGGGCCTTAAGTGAAACGAAGTTCCTGTTTTGAATAAAACGACGGCTGCAATCTTCGTTTCCTCGAGGTTCCGAAGCTTTTAACCAACAAGGTTTTCAATTTAGAAACTTCGGAACACTTAATTGGACAACTCGTTTTCTTTGGCTTGATCTTGTGGATTCCTGAGCTTCTTGCTATCCGGTCGCTCTGGCAAGCCGAACAAAACGAAGCG
Source organism: Chloroflexota bacterium (assembly GCA_039029915.1). GTDB lineage: Bacteria > Chloroflexota > Anaerolineae > Promineifilales > Promineifilaceae > QQUD01. The sequence continues at coordinate 3,428 of JBCCFD010000482.1, read as the reverse complement.
TAATTACTTTAGCTGCTAGCTCTTTGGCTACAGCGACTATAAAAAAGGAGATGCTCATATGAATATTGCAAAGATGTTAGATTTTGAACAAAAGGTGCCTTTGTGGTTGCTTATCCCACCTGCCATTCTCGTTGTGATTTATGGGTTCTTGTCAAACCTGGCGTTTACGGACCCCACGTTCTTTTATGAAAGCATGACGATTCCGATTCCCGAACATGGCTTCATGCTCTTGAGTTGGGGTGGTAAAAACACGGCGATTGTTGTGGGGCTGATTTTGGCAATGGTAAGTCGTCGCTTACAAACGATTTTAATGATGATGGTTGTTTTACTCACCATGCAGTTTGGTGATATCAACGCTGGGGCAAGAACCAATGTCAATGTGTTTGTGACCTACATTGGTATGGGATTTGTGATTCTGGAGCTGGTTTTGATTGGCGTTTGGCAATCGCGAACGGCGACAAAGGCAGCGCCTGCCACCGCTTAGTTTGTGTGAACAGCTTTATCTTATGCCTCATTTTTTTTGAATAAAAAATAAGCGCAGAGATGCCGAGGGTGGTGAGATTTTTCTTCTCAGCAAACTCTGCATTTTTGCTATAAAGCGCATGGTGCGTTCGTGGCAAAATTTTTTGGTCGATATAAAATAAATTTATGATCATCATAATTAACTTCTTTCAGCGGTTAGGTCGGCAAATGCGCGGGTCGAATGTGCTAGCTGTACAGTAGCTAGCTATTCATTCAGGAGAAATAAAATGAAAGCATATGTAATTCACCAACCCGGTGAGATCGAAGCATTGCAGTATCAGGAGTGGCCCACACCAGAAGTAAAGCCAGGTTGGGTGCTAGTTCGGGTGAAGGCATTTGGTTTAAACCGAGCAGAAATTATGACACGGCAGGGACACTCTGGAGATGCCGTCCCTTGGCCCCGCATTATTGGCATTGAGTGTGTGGGTGAAGTCGCCGATCCATCGGACAGCGACCTACAGGTTGGGCAAAAAGTGGCCACCGCTATGGGCGGATTAGGCCGCAGCCACGATGGTAGTTATGCTGAGTATGCGCTTATCCCAACGACTCAGGTGATGCCAATTGAAACCGCTCTTTCTTGGGAAGCGTTTGGCGCTATTCCCGAAATGTACTTTACAGCTTGGGGCGTCGTGCATGAAGCGATGGCGATTCAAAAAGGGCAGACGGTTTTGGTTCGAGCTGCCACATCTTCTGTGGGACAGGCCACCATTGATATTTTAAAAGATATGGACTGTACCGTGATTGCCACAACCCGCAGTGAAAAAAAGCGGGCTATTTTGGAGGCGGCTGGGGCAGACCATGTCCTTGTAACCCAAGTGGAAACCGCCGAAGCGGTTCGTAACATTGCGCCTGATGGAGTTCACGGTGTCGTTGAGCTTGTTGGCACGCGTGATGCTATTATGGATTCCCTCTCCGTCTGTGCAACGCGAGGGATTGTGGGAATCGTTGGCTTTTTAGGGTATGAGTGGGCATATGATTGGTTTCCATGGATGCCTTCAACCGTTCGCTTAACGCTTTATTCCTCAGAAACGGTAACAGGGGCGTGGGGTACGCCAGTGCTGCAGGAGATTGTGAATCGAGTAGAAAACGGCCGTTATCGCACCAATCGCTTTAAAACCTTCTCATTCGATCAACTTCATGAGGCTCATCGCATGATGGAAGAAAATCGTGCAGCAGGAAAATTGGTGGTAACAGTTTAGTTTTACAGCCTAGCCGAAATTTTATGTTAACCATCCATTGCAATCTCGGTTGACAAAGCCAAAACTGTAATTACAATGGCTACACTATGAAAGATAACGGCCGTTTTATTCTCGCCATCCACATGCTCACCCTGTTGGCTGAAAAGCAGGTACCGCTATCCTCAAATATCATTGCCTTGAGCGCTGGGGTAAATGCCGTAACGGTTCGGAAGCTAATGGGACAGCTTCGTGAAGCGAAACTCATTCATACCCAAACGGGGGTCAAGGGGGGCACGACCCTAGCCAAAGATGCCTCAAAAATCACTCTAAAAGATGTTTTTATGGCGGTGCGCGACGATAGCCTGTTTGGCGTCTACTCCGATAATCCAAGCCAAGAGTGTAGCGTAGGACGAAACCTCAAATCAACACTGAGCCATCTGCTCAGAGACCCAGTAAACAGCATGATTAACTCGCTTGACAACATCACCATTACCGATGTGTTAAACGGAGTTTTAATCCCCGAAATCTCCTCTGACTAAGAATTTTGAGCAACATATTATTAATTCTAAATGAGATGATTGTTCAAATCTCAAAATGTAGTTGCACCCACTACATTTAACGTTTAGTATAAACTGTAGCTAATTTGACTACATTTTTTTAGCCACAACTGTAGTGTCACTAGCTACAAAAAGGAGATATTATGGACACAAACAACAAAACAGACTTACAAAAAATTGTTCGTGACGGCATGAATGGCATTTTGTATCAGCACAGTGAGGAAATCACACGTCAATTTTTCCGTGAAGATTTTATTCAGCACAATCCATTTTCAGCAGATGGGCTTGAACATTTGCTGGCCATGACTCAATTTACCTTTGTGTGGGAGCCTGCCCGCTGGGTTGTGGATGGTGATATAGTCGCTTATCACGGCATGTACACCTCCACAAATCCACTTGACCCAGACAACCCCCTACTTTGTGTCGATATGTGGCGTATTGAAAATAGCAAGATTGCTGAGCATTGGGATGTGCTTGCTCCAAAGCCATTTGGTCAAGTTGCTGCACTGCTAGCTGGTGGAGGTGATGGGTTGATAGAGGTGTCAGAAACGGCCGTTTCCCAAAACAAAGCCAACGCACAACAGTTTATGGATGAGGTTATTCAAAATGGTCATGTTGATGCCCTCGGGCAGCTTTTATCTGATGATTTTGTCCACCACAGCGAATCTGGGGATATGCCAAGCCAAGCTGTTGCGGGTTGGCTTGAGTCACTGGGTGGCACAGTTCCACATCAGGTCAAACGCGTCATTGGTTCAGGAGATTTAGTGTTCGTTCATAGCCATTTCACGCATCCCCAAATGACAACTGCCAACTTTGACATCTTCCGTTTTGACAACGGTAAAATTGCTGAACATTGGTCAGCAGGGCAACCCATTGCGGAAGAAACTGACAACCCCCATCCCCATTTTTAGGCGAAACTCATGACTGTTTTCGGTTTAAGTGTTCCGAAGTTTCTAATTTGAAAACCCTGTTAAATAAACGCTTCGGAACCTCGAAGAAACGAAGTTTTTAGCCGTCGTTTTATTCAAAACAGGAACTTCGTTTCACTTAAGGAGGCTGAGCGATGTTTGAGAAGCTATCTGTTTTGACTTGGTGGTGGGGCCAAAGATGATGAAAGCATATGTCATCCATCACCCTGGTGGCCCTGAGGTGTTGCAGTTGGAAGAGGTGC
>JBCCFD010000481.1:0-5921 GCA_039029915.1 Chloroflexota bacterium | reverse complement strand
GTTATTGCTATTTTGGAATCGAAAATAAATCGGGACATTCGCCTTGCCTGTAGCAGTGCGTGCCACCCAAACATTGAAATTGCAGCTCAAAAAGCACTCATTGAAGCATATCAAACCTTTAAATGGTTGAGTTTGCTGCGAATTGAAGAAGGCGAGCCAGACTTTGCATCTGATTTTTCGCTAGTGACAGATTATAAATTCCATACTTTGATGTATGAGGATGAACAGTTCCACAGCCAGCTTGCCTTTTTAAGAGAAAATTTAGAAGAGAGCTACGCAACAGACTTTCCAAAATATAACACTGGCGCTCCCGAAAAATTGATTGGTCCCGTTTTAGATAAGATAGACAGAGCTGGTTTAGATGTGATTGCAATAGATATAACCGCACCAGATGTCAAACAGGTGGGGTTGCATGCAGTCCGTATTTTTATGCCGGGCTTAATCTCATTGAATTCAAATTTTAGGCATCGCTCATTGGGTCAAAAAAGACTCTATGCTTTTCCTGACCTCGTGGCCGGGCGCGCTCCAGATATTGAAAACGTTGAAATTAAGGAACTTAATCCGTACCCTCATCCATTTCCATAGGAAGAAAAATTTACTATGTCAGCGAAACCGATTTGGACAAACTTTATTTTTTCAGATGAGATTGTTGATAACAATCCATCGACGACCTATCATGAAAACTCTAAATTAAGGGGACGATATCTTTATGAATTTAGCTCAAAAATTGAAGCTGTGACAAATAATGCGGATGCTCTGGGATTTATGCAGTTTGCTTATAAGAGTTACAAAAATGTTAAGCGAATTCCATTGAATAAGCCAGAATTGAATCACGTTTTGCTTGAAGATGTGTTGCTTCAGCGAAAATCAAGCACAAATTTTTCTGGTCAGCCAATTTGTCGAACCTCGCTAGACACACTGCTTTTTTACTGTTTGGGTCAAAGAGAGCGGGGGGAGAATGATAATAAAACAACCCGAATGTATCCATCCGCGGGTGCCCTTTATCCGACCGAGGCATACCTCTTGAATGTAGATATAGATGGCCTCAATCGAGGCGTTTACCACTACAACGCTGTTGAACATGCTCTAGAGCATCTGTATAGAAAAGATGAAGCACTACTCGATTTGAAAGATTACATTCTCTTCCCTGAGTCAGAATTGGAAAAGATTTCTGCAGTTGTAGTCTTAACGTCGGTCTTTACGCGTACTAAAGAAAAATATGGTGAAAGAGGTTACCGATTTGGCCTTTTAGAAGCGGGTCATGTTAGTCAAAATTTTTATCTGGTTTCTACAGCCCTAGGGATAGAACTTTGCTCAATGGGTGGGTATCTTGATCTTGAGTTAGAGGCTCGTTTAGGAATTGATGGGATAACTGAAAGCGTAGTGTGTGCGATGGCTATTGGGGGGAAGTCTTAAAATGATGCCATTAAATCTGGCTGTAGAATGTGCAAATGTATCAAAAAAATTAAGCGGAAAACCCATCATTAAGGATGTGACTATCAATATTCCTAAAGGGGAAGTTCACACCTTGCTAGGGACAAATGGCGCAGGAAAAACAACAACGATTTCCTTAATGCTTGGCCTTCGCAAAACTGATGTGGGAACTGTCAAGTTGCTTGGCTCAGATCCTAAAAAGCGGGCAATTCGAAACCGTATTGGCGTCATGCTTCAGAAACCGTCAATTCCACCATTTTTAAAAGTTCATGAAGTCATTAATCTTTATAGCTCATATTATGATCAACCGGCTGCGAGTTCTAAGGTACGAAAAATTTGTGGTTTAGATGGCTTAACTGGTGAATTAATCTATAAATTATCCGAAGGGCAGAGGCGTCGAGTTGCCTTAGCTGTCGCTTTGATTGGAAACCCAGAATTGCTTATTTTAGATGAACCAACGGTTGGGATGGATGTCGAATCTCGTCAAATATTTTGGAACTGGATTAAGGCCTTTCAAAACGATGGCGGAACTTTATTGTTTACAACGCATATTTTTGAAGAGATTGAGCAGGTAACCAATCATGTCTCAATCATGGTCGATGGCAAAATTGTTAAGGAAGGAAAACCAAAGGAGCTAAAATCTGTCGAGACGGCAAAATCTAAACTGACATTTAGTTCAAGCTCCATTGGTATTGAGGAACTCATCTATGCCTCGGGAGAGTCAGCTGAAATTATTAGGCAGGATGTTGATTACGAAATTTCAGTTTCAAATCCGGAAGCAATCTTGCATCTCTTGTGGGGTAATGGAATTGAGCTTGCCAATCTTGAGATTACAAAGCCCTCATTGGAAAATGTGTTTCTTGATGTAATCAGCGCGGGAGGTGAAAGTTAGTATGAAGACATTTGTATGGCAAGTAAAATCTGAATTGATTCAATTATTGCGAATCCCTGCCTTTGCAATTTCTGCAATTGTTTTTCCAGTCATATTGTTCATTTTCATCGCATTTCTAAATTTCAACAATTTGAGTTCTGAAAATGGGGGATATGGGCATTTTTTGATGGCGGGTGTTATTGTTTTGGGTGTCGTTGGTGTTCTGTTTTTTGAATATGGAATTGGCGTTTCAAACGAACGTGAAGGCGGCTTATTTCGACATTTGCGGACAACCCCAATTCGCCCGATAATTTATTTAGCGGCCAAAATCATGACGGGCGTTATTCTCTCAGCTATTTCTGTTTTATTGGTTGTTTTAGTTGCGATTGTTGGCTTTGGTATTCGGTTTCCATTTAACCCTCTATTGTTCATTTTGACGATTTTTATTGGGGCTCTTCCTTTTACGGCGATGGGATTTGCCTTGGGATATTCCGTTAATCCTCGAGCAGCTTCGGCGACTGCAAACTTGGTTTACTTACCAATGAGCTTCTTGTCGGGCTTGTTTTATGATTTAGGGGGTGCCCCTGAATATTTGCAGTGGATTGCTAATTTATCGCCAATGACTTACTATGCTAATTCAGTGCGGGGAGCGATGTCAGGCTCACTATCGGTTATTTTGAATAATTTGGGCATTTTAGCAATTTATACGGTTATTTTCGCCGCTATTGCAATATATGGTTATCAAAATGATGAATATTTAGAATATTCATAGGAGGGGTGAGTTATGGTTACATTCCGGCTGTCGCTGAATAGGATATCCTCTCCGCTAAGTGCGCCTATTTTGCTCTTAATCACCTATATTCTGGGTTATGGTTTCTATAGGTACATGCTGGTTGAAACGAATTTGTTTTTACCAACTAATATTTTGTTGATGATCTTTGTTGGATATGTGGCCGTCTTTTTACATGAATGGGCCCACGTATTTTTATTCCGAATTTTTAGAGGCCGGTCTGAACCAACCGTTTTTTATCTTAACTTTGTCCCTTCCGCGCTGACCCCTGTCCCTGGCTTGTTCCAACTGGCTATGTGGAAGCAGCGCATTGTGATTGCTGGTGGACTTGTTGTCGATTTTTTATTTTTAATTTGGGGTATTACACTTTTATCTTTGGAGAATCAGACGGCCTATATCATTATTATTCCAGCAACCATTTTAGTTTTGCGAGATTTATTTCTACCGAATTCTGATGGTCATCAATTATTGATGACTTTATTTGAAGAATAAGCGCTAAGTTTTTAGAGCGATGTGCCTTAGCAACTTTTGTTTTGTCGTATCGTAATTTAGCCTATTTCCGTTCATTTAAAAATGGGTTGATTTGAAAAAATCAACCCATTTTTAGATTTCTTGTGCAGCCTTTATCGTAAAAACGCCTCGTGTAAACCACCGTCAACGGATAGGATTTGCCCTGCTGTTTTACTCAGCTTGTTGCTGGTCAACAGATAAGCAGCTTCTGCTTGGTCTGCGAGCGTGATTGGTGATTTTGTTAATGTACGCTGGGCGTAAAATTGGGCCAGCTTGTCTCTCAATTCGTTGGTTTCTTCAGATTCATTGAAGGCGATTTCGTATTTTGTTAATGAGCTCATGACGCGATCGCGTGGGAACATGCTGCTTCCTTCGACAACGGTGGCTGGTGCTAATCCATTGACGCGTACCAATGGTGATAATTCGATGGCAAGTTCGCGCACGAGATGATTGGCGGCCGCTTTGCTTGTGTCGTAGGCAACGGAGCCTTTTTTAGCGACAGCAGCGTTGACGCTTGTTGTCAAAACTAGCGTCCCTGATAATTTTTGTGTTTCCCAAATTTTCCGTGCCTCGTCTGCAATAAGATAGCCGCCCTTCACATTGACTGCAAAGGTTAAATCCCACTGGCTGTCAGTCACGGTTCCGGCTTTACTGGGCGGCACAAAGATGCCTGCCGTTACAATGACATTATCAATGCCTCCATAAGCTAAAACAACTTGATTCAGCATGGTTTGAATAGATTCTCTGTCCGTAATATCACAGCCTAAACCAATGGCTGGCCCGCAGGATGATATTCCTGTACCAGCAACACCAATGCCCACACCGTACTTGTTTGTTAGCTCAACGGCCGTTTCCTGCGCTGCACCTTCATTCAAATCAACACAAACAACATGAGCACCTTCTTGGGCCACACGATGGGCTGTTGCCTTGCCAATGCCGCTACCGGCCCCGACCACTACCACAATGTTTCGCGCCAGCTCTTTTTCCGGCGGCATGCGCTGTAGTTTTGCTTCTTCGAGGAGCCAATACTCAATGTCAAACGCTTCTTGGCGGGGTAACCCTTGATATTCACTAATCGCTTCAGCGGCCCGCATTACCTGAATAGCGAGCGAATAAAATTCGGCCGTGACGCGACTTTCGCTTTTATTTTTACCCCAAGCTATTAAACCCACACCCGGAATCAAAATAACCGTCGGATTCGGATCGCGCATTGCGGGGGAGTTAGAATGCTTACATGCGTCATAGTAAGCAGCATAATCTTCCCGATATTGAGCGAGTCCGCTTTCTAATTTTTGGAGCAATGTCTCAAAAGATTCTAATTGAGGATTCCAATCGACGTAGAGCGGTTTGATTTTGGTGCGTAAAAAATGATCGGGGCAGCTGGTGCCAATCTCAGCTAACCGTGGCGCATCATGACTATTCACAAATTCCAAAACGCTGTCAGTCACATGAACAGTGCCAATAAATCGTTTTTGCTGAGACACCATACCGCGCAACGTTGGCAAAAGTTTGATGAGCAACGTCTCTTGTTCTTCTTGTGGCAATGATTGGACCTTTGCACCACCAAAAGTTTGTTCTCCTTTATCCCGCTCTTCGATGTAAACGGCTGCTTTTTCAATGAGGTCCAATGTTAACTCATAACAGGCCTTGTCATCATCAGCCCAGTTGATCAGCCCATGCTGGCCCATGATCAATCCTTTTAGGTGTGGATTCTCTCTAGCGACCTTGCCCATTACCAAACCAAGGTCAAAGCCAGGTCTTTGCCAAGGCACCCAACCAATCTCTTCGCCGTATACCTCCTTGGTTAAGGTTTCTTGGTCCTTGGCCGCTGCAATGGCAATGGACGAAATAGGATGCATGTGATCAACATGTCGATAAGGGATAAAGCCATGCAGGGGCGTGTCAATGGAACTCGCGCGTGCATTAAGATTATAGGTCGTGTGGGGATACATGCTGACCATGTTGTCTTCTATTTCAGTTTTGACCCCTTTTATTTCGGCTGCCTCATAAATGGATAGCAACGCCAGAAATTTTTCCATATAGAGAGAGGCAAAATTGGCTCGCTTAGCCGTTCGCAAATCACCGCCAGAGCCTTTCACCCAGAGCACATCGACGTTTTCGCCGGTTAATGGGTCTTTCATGATCACTTTGGACGAGGTGTTGCCGCCGCCTGTGTTTGTTATACGCTGATCATCGCCCAAGATATTTGAACGGTAGCGCAGCCGTTCAACGGGGTCTAGCTCGTTGGCAATGTTGTTGTCCCAACTGTAGGTTACATGGTTGAAGTTTTTTTCTGACATTGTTTCCTTTTGTGTG
>JBCCFD010000480.1:0-5948 GCA_039029915.1 Chloroflexota bacterium | reverse complement strand
GATATTGCGGGGGCGACTATCACAATTATTCAAGGCCCAGACAAACTGTTGGGCAACCAGCTTGCCGTGGCGCGCGGAGGGGCTCCTGTTGGCACGCTCGGAAACGTTAAACTGGACAAGTTAGCCATTGAAGCTGAGCAATCGCTACAAAACCCAGTCCGCATGCAGCTAACGGATGATATAGAAGTTTTTGTTGATACGGTGCGCCCCTGCCCACGGCTTGTCATGGTTGGCGGCGTTCACATCGCCATTGCCCTCGCTCACATGGCTAAACTGCTGGGCTATCGCACCCTTGTGGTCGACCCTCGGCGTGCCTTTGGCAGTGATGAACGATTTCCCCATGTCGATCAGCTCATCTCTAAATGGCCAGAGAAAGCGTTTAATGAGATTACGCTAACAAGGGAAACGGCCGTTGCGCTCCTCACCCACGATCCCAAAATCGATGATCCAGCGCTCAAAGTCGTGCTCAACCAGCCCGTTTTTTACGTTGGCGCATTGGGAAGCAGTAAAACACACGCCAAGCGGGTATCACGACTAAAAGAGATGGGGTTTTCTGACGAGACGATCAATAAAATTCACGGCCCTATCGGCATCAATATTGGCGCAAGCACTCCCGAAGAAATCGCCGTGTCCGTACTAGCTGAAATTGTCAAAGCCCGCGCAAGTAAATAATAAATACGCTGATGACCCAAAGCGCACAAATATGGAAGATTTTTTCCAGCCTAACTTTTTGCTTAATCGCAATTTTGGGTTGCCAATCCCCAGTCTCCAATTCCCAATCCCCAACCCCTAGTCTCCAATCCCCAATCCCCACCACCTCACCCCCAACCCCCAGTCCCCAACCCCTGTCCCCAACAGGCACCTTACTATTTTCATCTCGCCAAATTGACACCAACGGAGATGGCTTTGTGCAGGTTCCTGACGCTATTCAAATTTACAAGATGGATTTGGAAACTGGCAGGGCTCGTCCTTTGACGCAGACGGATGCTTACCACACCTATCCAGCGTGGTCACCTGATGGCTCGCAAATTGCGTATGTTTCAACAGAAAGCGGCGGTGTGGATCTTTTTGTGATGGATGAAGATGGGGCAAACAGTCAACAGTTAACAGTCAACATTCAACGGGTTGCTTCCCCAAGCTGGTCACCGGATGGCACCATGATTGTTTTTTCTGGGGGAGATTCGTCTTCGCCTAATTTGTATGTTTACAGCATGACGACTGGAGAGGTTGAGCAAATAACAGATTCTGCACTGGCTGATGTTGAGCCAGATTGGTCAAAACACGGCCGTTTTATTCTTTTAACGCGCCAACAGCCCACAGGCACAAACAGCTCTGCATCTAATGAAGCCGGGCTTTTTCTTTTTGAAGTCGAAACAGCGCATTTAATCCTTGTGGAACCCGCCACTGAAAACGACACGCCTCTTATCAATGCTCAGTGGTTACCTGTAAACAAGCCTCAATTTCTAGCGCAAGAGAAAAATGATCCAACCCTATCCACGAAGCTGTATGATCTATTTTGGGAAGATAGCCAAACATTTTATCGAGAAACGGCCGTTATCAACCAAAACAGCCTCGAGCTACTCATGCTAGATGACACCCAGCTTATTACGGTCATTCCATCAGAAGAAAGCTCCGAAATTGCTCACTTGCACCTTGATAGTGCCAATCCCGCACCCCAATTCCTGACAAACAACAGCTTTTTTGAGAGCAATATCGATTGGAAGAGGTAAGTGATGATAGAGCTAGCTACCCAACAAAAATTTTAATCCCAAAGAATGTGTTTACCCACTCACTGAAAAACTGCTGTCCGTGTTGATTTCACGCAGGCGTGAGAAAAAGCCGGTATCAATTTCAAAGCCTAAATATTCAGCGTTGTATTTAAGCGGATCGTTGTCCTGATCATGGCCATTCTCAACGGCCGTAATCAGCTTCGTAATCAGTAACCCAACCGGCCCCGCATTTTTAAACTGATTCCCACTCGTCCCAACCGCCATGTAAAAACCGGGCAGTGATGATTTATCATAGATGGGAATCCAATCGTCTGCTACGTCATAAAGATCAACAACCCCACGAGGTTGGTTGGGAATTTCCAGGGCAGGCAGCCGCTTCGCCAAGCGATACACCTGATTTTTCCACTGATCGACCGTCACATCACGACGCCATTCGTCAGGGTCATCTAACCATTCGCGCTCATCACATTCAGGGTCTTTGGAACCGATGAGCAACGCATTCCCCGTTTCGGGTCGGAAATAAACACCGCTATCCGCATCGGACATAATGCTAGCCATCTCGCCAATTTCTTGGTGAGGATTAGGGACAAAGTGAACTTCATGGCGTAACGGCCGTGTTTTGATATTCATCTCATCTTCAACACCAGCCATCCGATTAATAACGGCGGAGTGCGGGCCAGCCACATTAACAACGATTGGGGCGTTAATCTCTCCCCCATTATCAAGCGTCACGCCCGCCACACGGCCGTTTTCTTGACGAATTGCAGTAACGGCCGTGTTAAAGATAAACTCACCCCCCTTCGCCTCAGCCGCCACTTTCAGATTATGGGTTGCCAAAGACGGGTCAGAAATATAGCCACCGTCTTTAATATACAGCAAGCGATCCAAATAATTTTTTGGCTCCTCAAAAAAAGCGGGATCATCGTGTCGGCGAACAGGTTGGAGCGACATCGGTGAGAAAAAGGGCACCTTTTCAGGAATTTCCTCTCGATCCCAAAGCTCAAAATCAACCCCCAGTTCTTTAAAAATGCGCAGCATGCGGGGGAAGTTAGGGGCATCTGTCAATGTCAGCACAGCCCCTTTGTTATAAAACTTTGCCATGCCGCGCGGGTCTTCTGCATCGCAGTAGTTGGCCCAATCTTTCCAGTAGGCAAAACACTCCTGCGCCATCCGAATGCCGTCATAGGTGGAGTAGCTAAGCCGCACAATCGCGCAGGAATTACTAGTCGAGCCAAGCCCAGCGTCACCTAGCTTTTCAACATTTAGAGTTTTATAACCCGCTTTCGACATCTCAAAAGCGATTGCACAACCCAGTATGCCAGCACCAATTATGATTACATCGGGGGAAGATTTCATGGGGAGTCCTTTTTGGGGTGACGGTTGGTGACTAGGGATTGGGGGATTAGAGACCAGTATTTAGATTGCTGAAATCAGGGTTCAGTGAGCTAATTTACGAGGAAACCTACATGCTGATCAACCAATCTCCCAACCCGTCACATCCTCTACCGTCCTTCTCTCTACGGTTTGTTCATTTTACTCGGTCATTAAATTGTACCAAACGGCAGTCGCTCACAATCATTTAGGCATTCAATTAGGCGGCCAACCTAATGACCCTTTGATAGAATTTCTTCTGAACAAAAGAGAACAGGTGAAAAGGTGAAAAAGTGGCTGAACAATTTCCGATGCCCCAGCCTCAATCTTTAAGCCCCAATCCCTAAGAAAATGGAGCGCAGAAATGAGAATTGCAGTCGATATTGGCGGAACATTTACTGATGTTGCTTTGGAAAAAATAGTTAATGGGAAAAGCCAGTTCATCACAGCCAAGACCCCAACCACCCCATCTGATCCAGTAGAAGGAGCACTGACAGGGGTAAACTTAGCCTTAGCCGAAGGAAAGGTAGCCGCCTCTGAAATTCAATCCTTTATTCACGGCACAACGCTAGCTACCAATGCCCTTATTGAAAAGAAAGGGGCTACGGTTGGTGTGATTACAACTGAAGGCTTTCGGGATATTTTAGAGATCGCCTACGAACGACGCTACAATCAATATGACGTATTTCTTGACAAACCGGACATGCTAGTGCCGCGCGAGCACTGCTTTACGGTGAAAGAAAGGCTATCAGCAAGTGGAGAGGTTGTGATTCCTTTTGATGAGGCCAGCCTAGACTCTGTTTTGATTCAAATTGATGCTGCAGAGATTTCGTCCGTCGCCATTTGTTTACTTCACGCTTATGCCAACCCCATTCATGAGCAGCGATTGGCCAAGCTGCTGCAGGAAAAACGGCCGTTTCTCTCTATCTCGCTTTCCTCAGAAGTCAGCCCCGAAATCCGTGAATTTGACCGGCTTTGCACCACCGTAGCCAATGCATATATACGGCCGTTGATGCAAACCTACCTCACCAAACTTGAAACCACTCTAGCCGAAGAAGGGTTCGATTGTCCCATCTTCATCATGACCTCCAGCGGCGGCATGACCACCTTAGAAACAGCTGGTCGCTTCCCCATTCGCCTCGTTGAATCTGGCCCGTCTGGTGGCGCCATCTTAGCGGCAGAAGCGGCGCAATCACTTGGATTAGATAAAGTTATTTCTTTCGACATGGGGGGCACGACCGCCAAAATCTGCCTGATTGATGAGGGAGAACCCCAAACCACCCGCAACTTCGAGATTGCTCGGGCTGAGCGATTTATGAAGGGGAGCGGCCTGCCCGTTCGCATCCCCGTTATCGAAATGATTGAAATTGGAGCAGGCGGTGGTTCAATTGCGCGTTTGGATCGGCTCAATCGGCTAACCGTTGGGCCAGATAGCGCTGGCTCAGAGCCGGGTCCAGCCGGTTTTGGCCGAGGCGGCACCGAGGCTACCGTCACCGATAGCGATGTTGTGTTGGGGCATATCGAGCTAAGTTCTTTCGCTGAGGGGCGGCTGCAAATCATGCCCGAAAAGTCAAAAACCGCCATACAGGAGCACGTAGGCAATGGACTCAATTTATCCCCGCCAGAGGCCGCCTACGCCATTGGGCAAATCGTGGATGAAAACATGGCCAGCGCGGGGCGGATTCACGCTGTGGAGCGCGGACGCGAGTTAGCCTCACGCACGATGATTGCCTTTGGGGGCAATGGTCCTCTTCACGCGGTGCGCGTGGCGGAAAAAATGGGGGTCTCCCGTATCGTCATTCCAAAAGATCCGGGCGTTGGCTCAGCCATAGGGTTTTTATATGCCCCAGTCAGCTATGAGATTGTGCGCAGCGTTTACACAACTTTAGATGATTTTGATTTTACGGCCGTTAACAGCCAGCTCCACGCCATGCAGACCGAGGCTCAAGCGATTGTCGAGCCCGGTGCATTGGGCGCTGAGCTTGTCGAAGTGCGCACCGCTTTTATGCGCTACAAAGGGCAGGGGCACGAAATCGAAGTCACTATTCCCAATCGAGATTTGACCCCCAATGATTTAACCACGCTTCGGAATGCATATGACGAGGCTTATCGAGAGCAATTTCAGCGCTCCGTTCCCACCTTTACCATCGAAATCATGAACTGGTCAGTCACCGTCGCCACAAAAACAGAGCCAACCCGCTCCACCAGCGTTTCCACCAATCGCCAATCCCCAATCCCCAATCTCCAATCCCAGCCCGTCTACTTTGGCTCAAAATTCGGTACGCAGGCGGCCCAAATCTACTTTCGACCTCAGTTAAACGCAGGTGACCAAATCAGCGGGCCAGCCCTTATTGTTGAATCTCAAACGACAACGCTGTTGCCGCCTGATTTTGAGGCAACGGTAGATAGTGCAGGCAATTTGCTGTTGACGCATTTGGTGGAAGGTGGTGATGAAGAGGAAACGGCCGTTTCCCAAAATACCCCTACCCATCAAGCCATCGACCTGCAAATTATGTGGAATCGACTGCTGACCTTGGTTGAAGAGCAAGGTCAAGTGCTCATCCGCACTGCCTTTAGCCCCATTGTGCGCGAATGTGGTGACATTTCCGCCGGAATTTTTGATTTGCATGGGCGCATGCTGGCCCAAGCAGTTACCGGCACGCCCGGCCACATCAACACCATGGCCGAGGCTGTCAAAACGATGATTGACATTTTCCCCGTCCCTGAAATGCAGGAGGGAGATGTTTACATGACCAACGATCCGTGGATCGGGTCAGGGCATTTAAACGACTTTCTGCTTGTCCAGCCTGTGTTCAAGGATGGGGCAGTCATCGGCTTCACCTCTTG